>JAFPPJ010000422.1 GCA_017410745.1 Oscillospiraceae bacterium | reverse complement strand
CGATATCGAAACGGATGTGATGCTCTGGCTGACCGATGAGCAGTACGCAGAGATGAAGTACAAAAAAGGGGACACTCTGGTACTGGAGGTAATCTTCATTGCGCAGCGCGGCACTAAAGATGGCAAACTCAGACAATACTATATCAACGCCATACTCCCCGAAGAATAATACATAAAAGAGGTGCATCATGAATAAGATCAGATTTATCGCTGCTGCTCTGTCGGCTGTCCTTCTGGCAGCTCCCGTGAACGTTTCCGCCGCTATAACTTCCGACGCACCGGATAAGGGATACACCGCTCCCGCTGTCATGGGCGGATGGACTTACAGCGGCTCGGCGACCCTTGGCAAGAACCCCGAGGCAAAGGCGGCTTTCCTCAAGGCGCGCAAGACTGCCGACAGAACGATAGAACCCGTGGCATATCTCGGCTCGCAGGTGGTCGCCGGTATGAACTACTGCTACCTGTGCAGGATAACTCCCGCAGCGGATGCAAGACCCGAGATAGCGCTCGTATATGTATATGCCGACCTGAAAGGCAATGCATCCATAACAGGCTATCAGACCATCATAGGCGAAGTGCGTCCCGGCAGCTTTGAAGCAAACGAGGGCAAGTTCGGCATGAGCAAGAATGCAGCCGTAAAAAAGGCATATGAGGATGCGGCTGATACCGATGATTATACGCCCATGGCATATCTCGGCTCGCAGGTGGTCTCAGGCAGCAACTATATGGTACTTGCACGCGGCAAGGGCGACAAAACGGGGCTGTACCTCGTGACAATATATGCAGATCTCAAAGGCAATGCAGAGATACACAGCATCGAGCCGCTCGTACTCGGTGATATGGACAGAGATACAGACGCACCGGAAGCGTGACAGTACCGAAGACCTGTGTGAACTTATCAAATAGCGCATCAAAACGGGAGCAGCCTGCTGTTCCCGTTTATGCATGATTGACATTCAAGGTCACGGCTGATATAATAGATATAGTATTATCAGCGTCAGAAAGCAAGGAGATAATCCATGAAGAACATGAACCAAATAATATTTTTACTGCTGTCCGTACTGCTCACTGCCTGCACCGCACAGGGCGGGAATTTGCCGGCATCCGACACAGCTGCATCACTCCCTTCGGAAACATCCGCCGTTTCCGAAACATCAGCCACAACAACGTCAGACACGACCGTGACCACATCAGCCGCAACGGAAGCGACCACATCGGAGACGACCGAATCGGAGACGGCCGCAGAAACAGCCTCCGATGTGCTGACCGATGATGAGCTCAGACAAACAGCCGAAAGCGGCGTGAACGGCATTATAACCACGATATGCTGTGAGGATTTCGACAATGACGGCAGAAGAGAGGCCTTTGCCCTTTCCTATGACCCGGATGATTATACCAAGCCCAAAGCATACTTTATAAACAGCAGGGGCGAAATGAGCATAATCAGAGATACTGCCGATTATCCCGCTAATTTCTCATCGGAGCCCAGCTTTGTCTCGGACGATACAGACGGTGTCGTTGCGGTCGGAGACAAGAAATTCTTTTCATTCGCTGCTACCGCAGGCTCATATTACGGCGTTGCGTATATCTACGGCGTAGACGGCGATGAATGCTTTGAACCGGAAATATCCGGCAGATACAGAGAGTTCGGCATGGATCACGGCACTCCTGTCGCAGTGCATGATGAACTTCATTATTTCCACACCGTATACAGGAATACTCTCGTGCTCGATGCCGACGGTATGCCTGCGGTGGATATGAACAGGTATACAGTGAGCGAAGCGGGCGATAACCTTCTGTCATATTATGATAAGCATGTACTGTGGGGTGACAGAGCCAATGCAGATATGATCTCTGATCCCTGGTACAAGGTATGCTATATGACCTCCATGCATGAAGACATCCCCAGCAACTATCTGCTCGCTTACAGTGCGGAGTCCTTTTATATCACAGACCTTTCGGAGGATGAGGAGCATATCTTCTTCAAGCCATCCGATGTCGGGTTTTATAAAGATCCTGCCACCGAAAAGACATACATCTGCTGCTGCTCGGAAGAGGCCGGCAGGACAAATGAGCTTGTGTGGTCATGTGCAGACCATATGGCAGTGGTAGACGGCACACATACCTACAGCGAGGGCGAGAGCGCATTTTCCGATGAATACCTGAAATACACCGCACTTGAAGAGATCGACGGCTATATATTCGCAGATATGTCGCAGGATATGCAGTGACGGCTTTGCATGATGTTAGTTTTCCGCAAATAAATGGCTGCCCCGACAGGCAGCCATTTTCATGTTGTATAAACGTATTTCCCTTACAGTGCGCGAAGCCTTTCAAACGCCTGCTTTGACTTTGTGAGCAGCTCGGTATAGTCCGTATCCGTCCTTATCCTCAGGAGCTCTGTCATTTCACTGACGGGCTTTGTGAGCGGATCGAGCGACAGATTTGCCGCAACGCCCTTGAGGGCATGTGCTGTCTCGAACGCCCCGCACAAGTCCTTCTCGGCAAGCTGTTTCTCAAGGGTCACGAGCTTCTCATCCTCTGCCGCTTTTGTCACGAGCATAAGGTAGAAATCCTCTTTTCCCATGCAGCGGGCAAGCCCTTCATCCACATTTGCACCATATTCCCTCAGACTGTCTATCGTTATCATATCTTTTCTCCTTCTGCAGTGAACAGCTTTTCAAATTCCTCGGGCGGCAGCGGCCTTGAGAAATAGTAGCCCTGTATAATATCGCAGCCGAGCTCCCTGAGCAGCTCCATCTGTTCCTTTGATTCCACGCCCTCTGCTATGACAGGCACTTCAAGCAGTCTCGCGATCTCGATCATAATGCCCACAAGGCGATAAGCCTTCTTATCGGTACATATGTTCCTTATGAAATTCATGTCGAGCTTCAGTGCATCTATCGGCAGCGAGGTAAGCATATTCAGCGACGAATAGCCGCAGCCGAAATCATCCATCTCTATGCGGAAGCCCCTCCCGCGCAGGGACGATATCGTATCTATTATCTGCTGGGAATTGTTGGTATATGCCGACTCCGTGATCTCGAGCAGGAGCGCTTCCGGCAGCAGTCCGTTGCGCTCTGCGATATCGCAGAGCAGATCACCGAGCTCGGGATCGAATATATCCACACGCGATACATTGACCGATACAGGCAGCAAAATGCCGTAGCTGTCCTTCCATTCCCGTATCTGCTGAGCCGCTTCATTCCATACATACCTGTCGAGCAGCTGTATAAGCCCGTTGTTCTCGAACAGGGAAATGAATTCTCCCGGACTTATCATGCCGAATTCGGGATGCACCCAGCGCACGAGCGCCTCGGCACTTCGCATCACCGGCTTCTCTCCGGTAATATCATACTTTGGCTGATAGTAGACCTTGAACTGTTTCTCGGAAAGCGCCATGTCCATATCGTTTATCAGCCGCTCTGCATGGAGCTCCTTGTTGTGCAGCTCGGCATTGTACAGTACAAAGCGCGTGGAATAGGTATCCCTGAGCTTGCGGCACGCAAGTCTTGCGCGGTCGAATCTGTGATCCATATCAAGACCGCTCCCGTCATCCGAATATACGCCTATCCTGACAGTTATCTTGCGGTCATCGAGGTATTCATTTATATCCCTGATATATCCCGGCAGCTTCTGCAGGAGATCATCGTCATGGGGAAGATATATATAGAAGCAGTTGTTGTTGAACCTGCAGGCAAGACCGCCCGTATACTGCACCAGGTCATGTATGCTGTTCCCCAGCCTTTTGAGTATATGATCGCCGTACTGTCTGCCGTACAGCTCATTGACTATATGGAAGCGGTTCACATCGAGCACGAGCGCATCCATCGGCATGCCGTCATTCTGATGATCGAGCCTTTTGCCGTATTCAAAGAAAAATTCCTTGTTGAAGAGTCCCGTCAGGGCATCTCTTTCCGTCTCATGGATGATGATGCTGTCCTCGGCAAGCTCTATCGCATGGTTCACCCTTGCCTTTACCACATCTGGCATATTGTACGGCTTCATGATAAAGTCGGTGGCACCGAGCCTGAGGCTCTTGACCTCTGCCTCTGTCTCGGAAGTCAGTACGATCACGGGGATACGTCTGAGCTCTCCGTCCGAGCGCATTATCTCAAGCAGGCCGTAACCATCGAGCAGCGGCATATGCAGATCGAGTATGACCAGAGAGAGCATCTGTTTCTCCCGCTTTATCACATCGAGTGCCTTGATGCCGTTTTCGGCATATATCACGGTATAGCTGTCACTGAGCATCGCACCGAGCATCGCTCTTTCTATATATTCATCATCAACTATGAGGATCGTTCTGTGAAGTCCCTGTTTTCTTTCAAGCAATTCTTTCATAATGTCACCTCTTTGACGGATGGACATCCGATATGCATTTTCAGTGTCAAGCATCTACAGCATCGGCACAGCTTCATCGGTATATATCCATTATACCGCTGCTTCACAAATTTGTCAATATTATATAAAAAATCGTATTTGATTTTTTGAGCCTGTACGAGAAAACCTCACAAAGCAGAAGACCTGCTTATGTGAGGTTTGCGCTATATCATCTCTCTCAGCGTTGCCTTGATCTGCGCTATATCATACGGCTTGGCGAGATGTCCGTTCATTCCCGAAGCAAAGGCAAGCTGCCTGTCTTCTTCAAAGGCATTGGCGGTGACAGCAACGATGGGGATGGATGCTTTCATCACATCGCTCAGCGCACGGATACCCACCGCCGCATCGTAGCCGTTCATCACGGGCATCTGTATATCCATGAGGACTATCGCGTAATGCCCTGCATCCGCCTTTTCTATCATATCTACGGCTTCCCTGCCGTTTTCCGCTATCTCCACTGTGAGCCCCATATCCCTGAGTATCGCTGTGGCTATCATGCGGTTCATATCATTGTCCTCTGCCAGCAGGACTGTCTTTCCCTCAAATCCGTCCGTGCTGTCGTCCGACGTGTCGTCCGACCGCACTGAGTCGGGCGCTGTCCTGCATGGGATGGATACATTGAATTCGGAGCCCTCTCCCTCTCGGGACTCTACAGTTATCGTGCCGCCCATCATATCTACTATCTTCTTGGTTATCGCCATGCCAAGACCTGTTCCCTGTATGCCGCTGACAGTACTTGTCTGCTCACGGGTGAAGGGCTCAAATATGGTCTTGCGGAATTCGTCGCTCATACCGATACCCGTGTCTCTGATGCAAAAGCAGATGACCGTCTCCTCTGCGCTTGACGGCTTTTCGGCAACATGAAGACTTATCGTGCCGTCGTCCGGGGTGAACTTCACGGCATTTGACAGGATATTGAGCAGTATCTGCTCAAGGCGCAGCTTATCTGTGATGACATCATCATGGATCATATCATCGGTATCTACGTTAAAAGCGAGATGCTTTGACAGCATATTCGCCTGCATGATGGTCTGTATATCCCGTATCACATCCGGCAGATGCACTGCTGTGACATTGATGGTATACTTTCCGCTCTCGATGCGGCTCATATCGAGCACATCATTTATAAGCGACAGAAGGTGCCGGCTCGAAACATTTATCTTGTCCAGATAGTTCAGCACCTGTTCCCTGTCATCTATATGCGATGATGCAAGTGTAGTGAACCCGATTATCGCATTCATAGGAGTGCGTATATCATGGGACATATTATTCAGGAACACCGTTTTGGCACGGTTGGCGTGCTCTGCATCACCAAGTGCCTTTGCAAGTGCCTTCCTGTTCTCTTCAAGCTCCATGTTGGTCTGCTCAAGCTCCGAGCGCGACCGCTCCTTATCGGCTATCTCCATCCTTGTACGCTTTATATCACGGGCAAGCAGGAATATTATCGTCACCAGCACCGCAGCAGCGATCACGCCGAATTCCGCAGCATGGTCTTTGAGCACATCCGTGAAGCCGTAGCTGTACAGCTCGCCTGTATATCTGTATGCTATATTCTGCGCATACTCGCTGCCCGTGACGGCTATGCCGCGGTTCAGCAGCTTCAGCAGGCCCTCATTGCCTATCTTTACACCGAAGCAGCAGTCGTCGTTCTTGCTGATATGGCGATGGGAAAGGCTGCGGTATCCGCTGTTCTTCAAAAGGTCGCCCGCCCTCATACCGTTGAGGGTGGTAGCCTCCGCCTTGCCGTCGATCACGGCATCAAGGCATTCCTCGATGGAATCGCAGAGCATTATCTCGGCATCCGGGAAATTGGTGCTGACATAGTAATACTGCATCTTGTTGTTCTTGTTTACCGCAAAGCGGCTCACTGTACTGTCATCATACTCGCCGCTGAAAACCAGCTCCGTAGGCGCGGATATCACAGGGCTCGACTGATAGAGCCCGTTTTCCTCGGAATAGTACAGACCTCCGCCAACGGGAAATGCAGCATCTATGGTATCGCTCTGCATGGCGGATATCATTTCGTCATAGCTCTTGTAGCCGGTGTATATGACTGTTATCCCGTCAAGTCCGAGCTCCTCGAATATCTCGGGGATAAGATCCTTTACCATGCCTGTGACCTCTCCCGAGCCGTTGGTGTCACTGTATGGCAGATAGTTTTCAAGATAGCCTATATGAAGCTCGCTGTGAGTATCTGCCCACTCCTTCTCGGATACGGAAAATGCCCTTGAAGACACGCTGGCAGGATAGTATTTCATATTCAGCGAATTGAGGTAGTTGGGCTCTTCCGATGCGAGCATGCTCTGAGCGGTATTGAGCTCCGCCAGCAGATCGGGGCGGGCCTTGTTCACACACAGATAGTAGTCGGAGCCGCCGAATGAAAACAGCACCTCTGCATGAGCCCTGTCATGAGCACCGTCGCCCTCCGCAGCAAGTATATCTATGTCCTTGGCATCAAATTCTCTGAAAAGCTCCTCGTAATCGGCAAAGGTCAGCACCTCGGCATCTATGTCGTGGGCATCAAGGTATTTCCCGAGCACATCTACCATAGCACTGTCGAGCACACCTATCTTTTTGCCGCCAAAGCTCCTGGGGTCGGTGGTGATATCCGCATCGCTGTCGTGCTTGACGAAGCTGTAGGATTCGCTTCCCATAGGCAGCTCCGGGTAGCTTATCAGTTCCACGCGCTCATCCTTGTAGGCAAGTCCCGCGATAAGGTCGATCTCGCCGTTGAGCACCATGGCGTAGATATCTCCGAAGCTGCCGTAGACATATTCATAATCCCAGCCCGTGTATTCCGAGAGTTTCAGATAATACTCATAGGCATAGCCCGACTTGACTGCGCCCTCTTTTGCGCCTTCCTGAAATACTTCATTCTCGTAATAGCCCACACGGACTTTCTGCGGCTCCTCCTTGGCATATGCATCCGGAGGGAACACCGCTGTCATCAGCACGAACAGTATGAAAAATGCTGACAGCATCCTGTTTTTTATCATATCCTTATCCCTCCGCTGTGACAGCGATGACCGTAACGGGACCTTCCCGACAGATATTGTCAATTATCAAATGAGCCAAAGCCTGCGACTGCTTCATCTATGGTCATTTCGCCCGTACCGACCTTATATACTGCCTGCCGCAGCTGCAGTACGGCATCATCCGTCAGACCTATCACCTCGGGCGACAGTATCCTTGACTCGGGGATATTGCCGAATGCGGAATACATACTGTCATACGACAGGTCTCTGGTAGGCGACATAAGTCCTTTGTTCTGCGCCATCTCGTTGAGCTCCTGCGACGTGATCAGGAACCGCATGAATTCATTTGCCATATCCAGATTCGGGCTGTCCTTGTTGACAGAGAACTGGAGATTAGGCATATCAAGAAAGTTGGCACCTTCATCCGAAAAGGGAACAGGGACAAAGGTGTACGCAAAGGGCGCTGCTATAAACGCCTCGGAGCGGCTCTCACGTTTTTTCGTGCCGGAAACGGTATCTCCCGAGCATGCCATCATAGGCACATCGCCTTCAAAAAAGCGAAGTATCACTGCGTCATAGTTGTTTTCGATCTCTGCACAGGCATCGATATCCACACAGCCGTCATTCATGAACTGCTGCAGCTTCTCAAGGGAAGGACGTATATACTCTCCTGCCGACGGATCAAGTGAATTGAGCTTTGCCACGGCATCTGCATCCTGCGCCACTGTCCTGCAGAAGAACGGATAGACCGTAAGAGTGAATACAGATGTGGTCTCCTCTCTTGAAAAGCCCATCATCGGGCTCTTGTAGCCTTTTTCGCGGAACGCATCGCACACCTTCACCAATTCCTCATAGGTCGCGGGAACGCTCAGCCCCTCCTTTTTGAACAGATCATTGTTCACGAGCATACCGTAGGTGTTTGAGAATACGGGTATCATCGGGAGCGTGCCGTCGTCCGTATTGAGTATGATATTGCTGCGGATACATCCCAGATCAAGTCCAAGCGCAGGATCCGAGAGATCCTCTGCGTGCTCTATGGATGAGCTGTACTGCTCACGGCCATACATCCAGGAGTAATTCACATATATATCCGGGGCATCATTTCCATTCAGCACCGTACCGATCATATTGTTGTAGTCATCTATTTTGGTGAATACCAGCTCCACGTTGGGATAGTACTCGTTGAAACGGTCGAACTCGGCTTCGAGCGCTTCAAAGTTGCTGTAGCCGCCTGCAATGTCGATATGGATATCGGAAGAAGTATCCAGCGACGGCTTGAAGCCGTCTTTAGCCGCAGTTTCCGGTCTCTGTGCGCTGCATGAGATCATGCCAAGGCATATCAGTGCCGCTGAGACCTTACATATCGTCTTTTTCATCACTGTTTCCTTTCTTTTCTGATCCTGCGTATCTCCTTGATGACCAATTTGATATCTATGGGCTTTGCAATATGCCCGTCCATTCCTGCGTTCAGACATTCCGTGACGTTCTCGGAGAATGCATCTGCGGTCATTGCCACGATCGGTACGGAAGCTGCCCATTTGTTTTCCGATCTCCTTATCGCTCTGGTGGCATCAAGTCCGTTCATTTCAGGCATCTGCACATCCATGAAGATCAGCGCATAGCTTCCCTCTGCGGCACCCGTTATCATCTCCACGCACTCACGTCCGTTCTCCGCGCGTTCGCTTGTAATGCCTATCATACTGAGCATACCGGATATTATCATCCAGTTGATGTCTATATCCTCCGCCACAAGGATATGAAGTCCCCTGAGATCGGAATAATCGTCCTCGGGCTCAACGGGTGCGGACTCTGTGCCGAGCAGCGAATTGATCTTTTTATACAGGGCGGAACGGAATATCGGCTTGCTGATAAAGCCGTTCGCACCTGCCTCCCTCGCCATATCCTCTATGTCAGACCAGTCGTATGCGGAGGTCAGGAGGATGGGGATATCGGAAGATATCTCCTTTCTGATCCTGCGGGTGGTCTCTATTCCATCCATGTCGGGCATTTTCCAGTCAAGTATCACTATGCTGTAATCCCGTCCCGCCTCATGCCTTCGTGCAATCATTTCAAGCGCTTCTTTTCCGCTGCGGCCTGTATCCGCTTCTGCGCCAAGGGATGCAAACTCGCCTGCCATCGTTTGCAGGACTATCTCATCATCATCAACGATTAGAGCATCTATCTGTTCAAGCCTGATATCATCGAGCTGCCTGTCGGCTGTAGGTATATCCAGCGCAACAGTGAATGTTGTCCCCTTGCCCTGCTCGCTCTGACAGTCGATCGCGCCGCCCATCAGATCTACCATCTGCTTTGTGATGGCAAGGCCGAGCCCCGTGCCCTCGATGCTGTTGACACGGCTGTCCGTCTGGCGGGAGAAAGGCTGATACATAGTCGCCATGAATTCCGGGCTCATGCCGATGCCGGAGTCGGACACGATATATACCAGACGTATGCAGCCGGGCACCGTGCTTTCTTCCTCCCTCATATCCACACTGACACGTCCGCCGGGCTCGGTATACTTGATGGCATTGGAAAGGATATTTATATATATCTGATTCAGACGAAGCACATCCGTATACAGGTATTCCTTTTCCATCCTGTTGATATGAAAGCTGAACTCTATCTTCTTTTCCTTGATCATCGGCTGTGAGATATTCACAAGGTTCTCGACCGTTTCCGCAATGGAGAAGGACTGAGGGCTGAGCTTCAGTTTCCCGCTTTCCACTTTTGATATATCCAGTATATCATTGATGAGCGTGAGCAGATGATTGCTCGCAAGGCCTATCTTGCGCAGGCTTTCCCTTGTGGACTCCACATCCCCGAGATCCTTTTCCGCAAGGGTCGTAAGACCTATGATGGCATTCATGGGCGTGCGAATGTCGTGGGACATGGTGGAAAGGAAGTCGGTCTTTGCCTTATTTGCCTGCTCTGCCTCTCTTGCCGTTACCTGGAGCCGCTTGTTCAGGTGCATCATATAGAACAGATCGCAGAGGAACAGTATGAGCAGACCTGCGGATATGACTCCGATAAGCAGCCAGTTTTCACGTTCCGCATACAGATCCTTCGCAGGCACGAAGCCCAGCAGTGTCCACCCGGAAGTAGTTGCGACCGGGGTAAAGGCAAGGATGCATTCCTGTCCGCGGGAGTTTATCATTGATACAGAGCCTGTGGATGAAGTGATCCTGTCGAACAGTTCTTTCGACGATGCGGGCTCTGTGGGGTTATATGACTTGTAGAACTCAAAGAAGCTGGCATTCTTAAAGCTGTGTCCCTTGAGGATATAATCGCCGTTTGCATCTATCATGGAGAGCTCGGCGTTCACAAACTCTTCCTGCGGGAAGACCCATTTCTGCTCAAGCTCGGATATGGGGACTATTCGCAGGAGGACGGCATCTCTCGCGCCCTCGGTATCATACAGCGTGACCCTGTTGCAGAAGGCAAGTGACTGCTCGCCGTTCATAGGGTTGGTGTAGGCGCGGGAAATGTTGATCGACTCCCCTATCTCGTCGATCCAGTCTGAGTTCTCAAGGAGCGACACCCGCTTGTATGAAACATCATATTCATCGGACGTGCCCTGCTTCGGACGGGTGGAGAGCCCGTCAAGCGTGTCAAGATATATCAGATGCGCAGATGTGTTCGCAAGCACATGGGAGGAGCGGACATAATCCGCGGCCTCTTCCATCGTCATGGCCTTGTTGTTGATATAGCGCGCCCAGACATCGCATACCCTCTGCTCGCCTTCAAGATAATTCTCCGTCACCTGTTCCAGAGTGACCGTTGTATTTTCAAACTGATCTATCCTGCTTCGGTATGATCTCCTGCTTTCAAATCTGGAGTACAGCACAACGAAGACCAGCACAGCAGCTATTATGATCACATTGACAAAAACGATAATTTTCCTCATGCCATGATCTCCCTCTAAAGCCTGCCTGTGAGCACCTGTGTACAAATATCCGAACTCATATGAACTCGTATTCGGTATCCGACACATCCACAAGCAAAAATCACAGCTCTCTGCCTTGGATACCCGCAGCTGCAAACGCACGATATTAGCTGCGTCTATCCATTATATATTATACAATTTTATTAATCTTTTGTCAATAATTTGAATTATCAACCTGAATTATTAGCATTTACTACAATCAAAACAAATGTTTTTTGTTGATTATTTCCATCGGATATAAAAAGCAGTTTCATATATTTATTTCAAGCTATGCTTTAGTTGTGGAAGTACGATCCTTGCAGTCCCGATGCAGCTTTACAGCATCTGTTCATTTCATCTTTTTATAGTTGTCTCCTATATCGGTTCGATGTTATCAATATCCAGCCGATATACCCGTCATGCATTTTTCACAAAAAACGCCGCAAAAATTTTATAATTATTGATTTTTTCTGAAATTATTGGTATAATGTAGTAAGACAGTATATTTGACCACCGTATATCATCTGATCACCGTTAAGGGGGCAATGTATGAAAAAGCTCGTTAAAAGAGGAAATATGAATGAACGCATAGATATCGTTCTGAATAAATTCCGTTCAAGGATGACCTCTTATCCTCCGGGAATGTGCCCGCTGGTACTGTACCGCTCACTTCTGCAGATATCCATGAATCAGACCTGCGGCAAATGTGTTCCCTGCCGTGACGGCCTTGTGGAGGTGGACAGGCTCCTCCTTTCCGTGATAAACGGCTATGCCGATAAGGACACCCTT
>JAFPPJ010000421.1 GCA_017410745.1 Oscillospiraceae bacterium | reverse complement strand
TCACATCAAGTATCTTACTCATTTCTTATCCTCCATATCTCCGTCTTCTCGATACCTTTCAGCACTATCGCCTCGACTATGGCTATTATCACTGTTATTCCTGCCACCCATATTATGCAGCTTGTCTGCCCCTGTGAGAATTTCCAGTTGCAAAGTCCCGTGATCATACTGAACATGGAGCTCATCAGCTTTGTGCCCACCGTAGGCATGAGTATCGCTGCGGCTGCCTGTGATACTGCGAAAAGGGTCATCATCCTGAAAAACTGCCATTTCTTCACCGAGCCGTCATCAAAGCCGCAGCTTTTGAGCATAGCAGTTTCATTCTCCTCGTTCTTCATGAATATGCTCTGATACATGAGGGTGAGGAATGCGAACAGGCACGCCGTCATTATTACCACTATGTTCCTGATGAAGGAGAGCAGCATATCATACATAGCCAGCCAGTTGCCGTCCGTCTCAAGAGGCTCAACGGTATTGTTCGGGAACAGCGCCTTTATCTGCTCGACATACTTTGCTTTCTCCGCACGGGGAGCATCTATCCGAAATCCCATGAAATGGCAGCCCATGGAAGGCGCATCATTGAAATCCGCAGACATATACACTTCCGAATTGTTGAAGTTTGAAAGTCTGTCAACAAAGCCCGTGATCACGAAGCTGTCCGTGGTGAGCTTTGTATAGAGCCTGTCCGCATCGTACTTCTCATATTCGACGTATATGGTATCGCCTATGCTGTACCCCAGATTATCGGCGGTGAACTTGTCTATCATGATCTCATTGGTGAGCACGGGCGGCTGTCCGCCCTTTATCATGCGTATTTTTGCAGGGTCTGTGCCGGATACCATCTGCACATTCGATTTTTTGCCGTCCGTGACGATATTGGCATAGGAATAATATGCCACATCGAGCTCGGCGGGGATATTATTCTTGCGGAAGGCTTCATTCACCGAATATTCAGCGATATCGGGTCTTCCGGTGTCAAGTGTCATTTTTTTCCAGAAGTCCGGAGTTGAATCCAGGCCGAAATCAAGGTCTGTGTAATCATAATAATTGATAAGGAAATCCTTGGATATCATGGTGTCGCGGAGCTGCACGGTGAGCATGACCATAAGGGAGCCTGCCGTGAAGGCGATGAGCAGCATGATATATCTGCGCAGCTTTGTAAAGATATCGGACAGAGCAAGGAAGAATGGCACGCTCATCTTCTTGCGCTTTGTGAGCATGAAGCGGTTCTTCCTGCCGATGCTCTCCGACCTGTTCTCGCCCGTGATGGCATCCATGACGGATATTTTGTCTATGCGCCTAAGCGATACAAGGATGTACAGTATCACGAAGGCCGTGATGCTTGCTGTGGCAACGGCTGCCGTCACGATATCCACACCTGTGATGGCATAGGACATATTCTCAAAGAATTTGTCGATAAGATAGCCGCCTGCGGGAACGCCTATGAATACGCCGATGATGCCGCCTATCACAGCAAATGCGATGTACTTTGCGGCAAAGAGCCAGCGGAAGGAGAAGGAGTCTGCTCCAAGCGCCTTCATTATGCCAAGCTCCCGCTCCTCCTTCTTGATGGCGGTGCGTATGCTGAAACACAGTGTCAGCAGAATGATGACAAACAGCAGGAAGGACACCGCAGTGGTGAATATGGAGAGCACCAGTGAAACTATAGCATTGTTGCTGTCGGTGTGTCCGTCGAGCATGGCAAGCTCGAGGTGATCGTCGATCTCGCGGTCCTGTCTTATGTAGTCATACAGATCAAACATGAGCTGCCTGTCGAACAGGTTGCTGCCAATATCCCAGCTTTCGTTCCTGATATATACGAAGTCCACGATATGCGGGGAATCCTCAAGCATTTTTTCAAAGTCCCCGTCGGAAAGCATAAGTCTGCAATCCCATTCCTTTGTGGCATCCTTATGTATGACGGACACTGTGAACTCGTATACCCTGCCCATCTGGGAGGTGACGCGCATCGTGTCGCCCACCTTTATCCCCACCTGATTTGCAAACTGTCTCGGTACTGCGATGCAGCCGTTCTCCACATAGAATGGTCTTGCGTTCTCATCATACACCAGATCCATCTCCATCGGCTGTGCCGACAGATAGTGGCGGTGGTTCGTACCGCGGAAGGTCTTCGGATCCTTCGCATCAAAGTCGATATTAGCGCCGTCTATATGTATCGCCTTCTGCCATGCGATTTCCGCATCGGGCGAAAATGTCTTTATGCGGTCTATGAGCCTTTGCGGAGCACCCTCCGCCTCATTGCCGAAGGGAGTGAATACCCCGAACATATCCGCGGAATTCGTCCTCTCCTGGGATGTCCTTATCCCTCTTGTATTGCACAGCAGCAGAAGTGCGCTGACTGCCGCAAGTGTGGATACTATGATCATGAATATCAGCAATATGACATTCAGTCCCTTGCTGTCCTTCAGATCCTTTTTTATCATCCTGAAAAACATTTTTTCTCTCCTTGGATCCCGACCGATCTTATCTTTTTATCCCTATCCGTCATTTCTTCAGTGTATGCATATATTATACTATCAGAGTTCTTAAAAAGTATTTAAAATGTCAAATTTATGCAAATAAACAAAGCTACCCCTTATCGGCACTGCGTTTTTCGGCATAATGATCAATAACATAGGATATGTTCAGTCTTCCCGGACCCGTTGCCTCAAAGGCGGTGGACATAGTCTGCAGTTATGTATCAAATATCAGCGCCCCGAAGGCGGAAGCGCTCGTCAATGGACTGT
>JAFPPJ010000420.1 GCA_017410745.1 Oscillospiraceae bacterium | reverse complement strand
CTCCCAACAACGGCGGCAACGGTCAGGACGGCGGCTATCCCGACGGCAGGATGGACGACATCGACACGACAAATCTCTAAACCTCACAGATCCATATAAAAGCGGTGCATCGCATATTGCGGTGCATCGTTTTTTAATGCATAAGGCAGAATTATCGGGACGAGAATGAATGAGTCATCATTTTCATTTTCTCCACATCAGTTCATCACTTATGCAGAGTATAATACAATAGGGGATAAGAGGATAATATTTCTTCAGATTCGGGATTACTGATTACGCATCATTGACAGAAACCGAAAACCGTGCTATACTATAAATAACGACTATCATGTGAGGAACTGCTATGAAAAAGTTGCTATTTGTCTATAATATGCTGTCCGGCAAGGGCATGATAAATGTCCACCTTGCCGAGATAATCGACATATTCACCGCAGGGGGCTACGATGTCACCGCACATCCCACCCAGAGCAAGGACGACTGCTACAATATCGTCAAGGAGCGTGCTTCACGCTATGACCTTGTGGTCTGCTCGGGCGGCGACGGCACTATGAACGAGACCCTCAGCGGTATCATGGACGGCGGACATCATGTGCCGGTGGGCTATATCCCCGCAGGCACGATGAATGACTTTGCCTCATCGCTCGGCATACCCAAGTCCATGCCCGATGCCGCACGCATGATAATGAAGGGGCGGCCGCGCTTCGTGGATGTGGGCGCATTCAATGACAAATATTTCACATATGTGGCGGCGTTCGGCGTGTTCACACGGGTGAGCTATTCCACCGACCAGCAGATGAAGAACCTGCTCGGCCCCGCAGCGTATATGATAGATGCCATCAAGGAGGCAGCGCAGAACTTCGACCTGTCCAAGAGCTACCGCGTCACCATCAAGTGCAGCGGCGAGACCATCACCGACGACTTCCTCTTCGGAATGGTGGCGAATTCCCTGTCGGTGGGCGGCATCAAGGAGCTTGCGGGCAATGACGTCTCCATGAACGACAACCTCTTCGAGGGCATATTCATACGCAAGCCCAACAGCCGTGTCGAGCTCAACCGCACGCTCAATGCACTCATACGCAAGGACTTCTCCGCACCCTGCTTCTGCTACTTCCGCTCCTCTAACTTCACCGTCCTCTCCGACGGCAATGTCCCCTGGACGATAGACGGCGAGTACGGCGGCAAGGCAGACAATATAAGCATATGCCCGCTTCACAACGCCCTCGAGATAATGCTCGGCAAGGACGCCCCGGGGCTGAAAAACAATGCATAAAGTAATGAGTAATGAGTAAAAACTCAACCTGTCATTTCCGCATTGACTATGTGTTGACCACCGACAAATAAGATCATGATGGGGGTTTGGGGGCGCAGCCCCCATTAAGAATGTGAAGCTTTGCTTCACTCCTTCCCTAGACCCTAGACCCTAGACCCTAAACCCTATACCCTGAACAACCCCTAAACCCTATACCCTAAACCCTAAAGGAGCCATTATGGATATACAGAGCCGCATATCTCAGCTCACCGCCGAGATAGAGGAGCATAACCGTGCCTACTACGACCTTGATGCTCCCACCATAGAGGACAGCGAATACGATGCGCTCATGCGAGAGCTGAGGAGCCTCGAGGAGCAGTACCCCGAGTATGCCTCCGCCGATTCACCCACGCAGAGAGTGGGCGGCCATGCATCCTCGCAGTTTGCGGAGGTGACCCACGCCGTGCAGATGGGCAGTCTGCAGGATGTGTTCTCCGTGGAGGAGGTAAAGGCATTCGCCGCAAAGACCCGTGCAGCACTGGCAGAGGAGGGGATAGTCCGTCCCCTGTTCATGGCAGAGCCTAAGATAGACGGGCTGTCGGTATCGCTCGAATACCGTGACGGCAGATTTGTCCGCGGGTCAACGAGAGGCGACGGCTTCACGGGAGAGGACGTTACCGCAAATCTCCGCACGATACGCTCCATTCCCATGAAGATAGATACGGATATGCCCTTCCTTGAGGTCAGGGGCGAGGTGTATATGCCCCGTGAGGTGTTCGCCCGTCTGGTGGAAGAGGAGGACAAGCCCTTCAAGAACCCCAGGAATGCGGCGGCAGGCTCGCTCAGGCAGAAGGATGCATCCGTCACCGCACAGCGCGGGCTCGATATAATCATATTCAATATACAGCAGGCGGAGGGCAGGGTATTCACCTCCCACAAGGAGACCATAGACTTCCTGAAGTCGCTGGGATTTCATACCATAGACTGCACACCCGTCACCACCGATGAGGAGATCATCGCCGCAATAGAGCGGATAGGGGAGGAGCGTGCGCACTATCCCCTTGATACGGACGGCGCAGTCATAAAGATAGACGACCTTACACAGCGTATGCTGCTCGGCGCTACCGCAAAGGTGCCAAAGTGGGCAGTGGCGTTCAAGTATCCCCCGGAGGAGAAAGAGACCACGCTGTGCGATATAGAGATAAGCGTGGGGCGCACGGGAGCACTTACCCCCACCGCCATATTCGACCCCGTGGAGCTTGCAGGCACTACTGTGAGCCGTGCGGTGCTCCATAATCAGGAGTTCATATCCTCAAGGGATATACGCATAGGCGACAGGATAGTCGTGCGCAAGGCGGGCGAGATCATACCCGAGGTGCTCAGGAGCGTGTCCCACAAGGACGGCTCCGTGCCGTACACTATGCCCGACAAATGCCCCTTCTGCGGCAGCACCGCAGTGCGTGACGGCGATCAGGCGGCGCTTCGCTGCCCCGACCCCGACTGCCCCGCAAAGGCGCTCAGAGGGCTGATGCATTTCGTGTCAAAGTCTGCGATGGATATAGACGGGCTCGGTGAAAAGGTGCTCGAAGCCCTCACGAAGAGCCGTATGGTGAAGACCCCTGCGGATATATACTCCCTCACCGCAGACAGGGTATCCACCCTTGAGCGCATGGGCATGAAGTCCGCAGAGAACCTCATAGCCGCAATAGACAAGTCCAGATCGCAGCCCCTCGACCGTGTGATATTTGCACTGGGCATACGCGAGATAGGCGCGGCGGCAGCATCACTGCTCGCAGAGCGGTTCGGCTCGATGGATGCGGTGATGGCGGCATCGAAGGAGGACATCGCATCAATAGACGGATTCGGTGCGGTGATGACCGACAATCTGTACAATGCGATGCGCGACGAGCGCACCGTGTCACTGATAAATGCGCTGCGTGATGCGGGTCTTACCATGCAGTACGAGAGCAAGGTCAAGGCGGATACCCTCGGCGGCAAGACTTTCGTGCTCACAGGCACGCTCCCTACCCTCAAGCGTGAGCAGGCAAAGGCGATGATAGAGGCTGCCGGCGGCAAGGTAACGGGCAGCGTATCGAAGAAGACCGACTACGTTGTGGCGGGAGAAGCGGCAGGCAGCAAGCTCGACAAGGCAAATGAGCTGGGCATAACCGTGCTCGATGAAAATGCGCTCTTTGCCATGCTATGACGAGAAAGGCAGTATATATCGCCGCAGGCTATGCCGCAGGGCTGATGCTTGCGGCGTATGACATACCCCTGTGGGGGATATGCGCCCTTGTGGTGCTGTGTGCGCTGATGGTGCTCCTTTTCCGTGCGGACAAGGGGCAGATAAAGGGCGTGACTGCGGCGGCAGTTTCGGCAGTCATCGGCTTTGCGGTGTATACTGCGGCGGATGTGCCGCCCGCAGCCGGTGAATATGACTTTGACGCGGTGATATGCGATGCGGACAACGGCTCGTATACCGTGAAGCTTGACGGCAGGCCCGTGGGGATATACCTCTACGGCGGCGACAGCTTCGTCCGCGGCGACCGTGTGCATATATCCGGGGAGCTGCGGGCTTCCGCAGCAAGGTACGGCGGCAATGTGGGCGTGATGTATTCCCCGCAGGTCACGCTCATATCAAAGGGGAAGATCTGGCATACAACTGCGGCGCTCAGGGAGGCAGCGATACAGGATATACGCTCCCTCGGCGCAGGCGATGCGGGAGAATACCTCATAGGGCTGATGTTCGGCAGCAGATACTGGGACATATCCGGGAAGGGGCTCTCCGCCCTTCACCGCTCGGGTGCGGGACATACCGCATCGGTGTCGGGTCTGCATATGTCGGTGATAGCCGCATTCGTGACCATGCTCATACGGGACAGGCGGGCACGCTTTGCGGTGATGCTCCTGTGCGGCGGTGCGGTGGTGCTTGCGGCGGATGCGGCAGTGCCCGTGGTCAGAGCCTATATCATGGCGGCGGCCGTGTGCGCATCGGAGCTTACCACAAGGCGGGCGGACAGCCTCAACTCGCTGTGCATAGCCGCCCTTGCCATACTGATACATTCGCCGCTGTGCGTGACAGGGGCATCGTTCATGCTGTCCTTTTCGGGCACGCTGGGTGCGGCGGTGATATACCCGGAGATACACGACTACCTCATAGAGCGGCGTGCGGCGCGTGAGGGGCGTGACGCGGAATTCGTACATATGAACGCCGCATTGAAGACGGCGCTGTTCACGATGTGCATACAGCTTGCGGTGCTGCCCGCATCGCTGCTGTTCTTCGATGAGATATCCGCCTGTGCCCCCATAGCGAACCTCGTGGCAGTGCCGCTGTGTACGCCTGCGCTGCTGCTCGCCTATACTGGGGCGATGTTCCCTCACGGCACATTTGCGATGGTGATATACACCCTTGCGGCAGTACCCGCAAAGGCAGTGCTCACGCTGTGCGGCGCACTGTCGGATATATCCGCTCCTCTGCCTGCGGGGATGATACCCGAATGGGCAGTGTCGGGAGCGGTGGTGGTATGCATAGCCGCACTCATCGGCGGCAGGAAGGTGTTCATACCTGCGGCTGTGACCTCGCTCTCGCTGCTGCTCATCATAGGGGCGGCAAACTATGCGCTGCATTCGGGCAGGACAGAGGTGATAGTCCTCGACGGCTGTGCCGTGATACGCACATCACACGGCGGCGCAGTGGTGGACACGGGCGACCACCGCAGCATAGTGCGCTCTGCCGCCGCAAGGAACGGGATATCCCCCTCGGCGGTGTTCTGCAGATACGATGCGGCAGAGAGATATGCACTTGTCTATCCCGGGGCTAAGATATACAACAGCCATGACACATACGCCGCAGACGGCGTCATCATAGAATACAGCGGAGATACCGCCGTGATACATACGGGCGGGGAGGAAGATATATGCCTGAGATGAACAGGAATGAACTTGACCGTGTGATACGGGCGGGAGAGGTCGGCGGTGCGTACTATATCTACGGCACCGACAGCTATACCATAGGGCAGATGAAGAATGCCCTCGTGCGCAGCGTGGTGGATGAGAGCGCCGAAGCACTCAATCTCCACCGATTCGAGGGGAAGGACAGCACGGATGCGATGATACAGGCGTGCGAGGCTCTTCCCGTGTTCGCACCGCAGATGTGCGTCACGGTATGCGACTTCGACCTTGACACGGTGAAGCCCGGCGACAGGAACATGAAGGAGCTTTATGCGGAGATAGAGGCGCTGCCCGATACCACCGTGCTCGTGTTCTATACCCTCAATGCGGATATATGCGGCGGCAAGAAGGCACCCACCGCAAAGAACAAGAAGCTCACCGACCTTATAAAGAAATGCGGCACTCTGGTGCGCATAGACATACCCACCCCCGCCGAGGGCGCAAGGGAGATAGCCGCCATGTTCGCGGCGCAGGGCTCCTCCATCGACAAGGCGGGAGCACAGGAGCTGTTCGCACGCACCGGCGACCTTGCGGGAGCGGCTACGGAGGTGGGCAAGCTCGCGGCGTATGCATCGGGCAGGCAGGTCACGAGGGAGGATGTGATGCTCCTGACCCCCGAAAGGGACGACACCAAGGTATATGCCCTTGCAGATGCTGTGGCAGCCCATGACCTTGACCGTGCCGTGGCGATATACGACCGCCTTATCGACAACCGCATGGATCCGATATATCTGCTGTATACCGTCACGGGCGGAATGAACGATATCTACCGTGCAAGGCTCGCGATAGACAGCGGCAGGAGCACCGAGGACACGGTGAACGATTTCGGCTACCCGAAGAATATGTCCTTCAGAGTGACCAATGCCTTCCGCTCCGCATCCCGCACCAATACCGGGTATATGCGCAGATGCATGGAGATACTGTGCGGCGCTGACACCGACATCAAGTCAGGCGTGGGCAAGCCCGAGACGATAGTTGAGACTGCCATCATAAAGATGCTTACATGATGACAGGACAAAAAATGACAATTTGTATATTTTATAATATGTATTGTGAATCAATATGTAACATTTAACGAATTTCACGATAAATTTTATCGTATGCTTGATTTTTAAAATACGCTGTGATATAATATTGAGTGACGAAGGAATAACTATCAATATCTCCTGTGCGTTTCATAACAGTACAGTTCGATTTGGAGGAATATATATGAAGGCAAGAAGAACTTTAGCAGCATTTGCAGCAGCAGTTATCGCTGTATCCGCTGTATCTGCTCACGCTTTTGCGATCGACTATGCGATCAAAGCTAATGGCAATAACAATAACTTCGCCAGCACCGCTCCTGCTCCCGGCGCATCCGGCACTTCTCCCTCTCTCGTAACTACTATCGTTACCGAGGTAGAGGACAACATCATCGATGCCAAGACAGTAAGAGATGCTGTTACTAACGACACATCCATCAGGATCCCCTATGACGGCGCTACCATCAACAGAGGCGGCGTTGCTCAGATAGCCAAGTCCGACAAGCCCGTCAAGCTCACCACTACTGACGGCGCTGTTATCACTATCGATCCTTCTTCCGTAAGTGATGTATCGTCCCAGAAGCTCAAGTTCAGGATAGTATCTGCTCCCGAGGAGGGCGCTGTTTACATCTATCCCGAGGGCACAGGCGCATACGGCTTCTCTCTCGATATACTTGTTCCCGCAAACAAGATCCCCGACACTATGGATAAGGAAACTGCACATATCTATCACATCACCGATAACGGCATCGAGGATCAGGGCGCAGTAAGCTTCAATTCCACCGGCTCCTGCTCAGTCACCATCAAGGGCCGCTCCTACTACAAGATCGTAGGCAGCGCTGCTATGGAAGATGTATCCGCTGCAGCAGGTCTCAACGCTGACGGTACTGCTATCGACTGATAATACGAACATCCATCGGGGGCGTGCAAACGTCCCCGATTTTTTATGGGAGAAGACAATGAAGAAGCTCGATAAAGCAAAGTGTCAGACCGTCAATGAAGACCGCACCGTCCGCATATGCGTGATACTGTTCTTCATGGCGTGCGTCGTGGCATATCTTGTCTGGTATATCATAAAGCATGATATGCCCGCAGATACGTTCATCACACTGTTCAAGAGCGTCAATTCAGTATCGGTGATGTTCGGCGTGATGCTTGCGGCGATACTTTTAGAGCTTGTCAGATGGCTTTTCTACAGGCATTCGGTGCGCACCATCATGACAAAGGGCACATCCTGCAAGGGCACGGTGGAGGATGTGATCCGTATTCCGCAGACTTTAGGCGGATACGGCAGGAAGGCAGGCGGCGACCGCTGGGAGTACAAGGTGCGTATGCCCGACGGCTCATTCCGCATGACCGATGAGTATACCAACAATTTCTTCTATGACCTTTCCGCGCGGACGTGCACCGTCTACGAATACAACGGAAGATACCACTTCACGGATTTCAAATAGGTGATGGATCATGCTGAATGTGATTTTCGGTGATACACCGGATGTAATATACAATACAAATGTTTATTTCAATAATACCTATAAAGACAGCTGGATAGTCAAGCCGCTTTCAAAAGAGATAATAAAAGCTGTGGATAAGTCCGAGGTGATAGACGAAAGGACTATCCTCAGCCCTGTTTTCGGCAATATGAGCCCGAAGAAACTGTCGGGCGGCGTGAAGACGCTTCTGCTGATCGCATATGATAATTCAAAGATATTCAATGCATCGACCTGCGGGGATAACTGTGCACAGTGGCTCCTGAGGATCGCGGAGAATAAGAAAGTCGTTGTCAATTTAAGGCATCTTATGGATTTTGGCAAGGGGGACTTCAAGATAAGAGTCCTCAATACAGGCAGGATCGTGAAGAACATGGGCGAGCTCGTTTACGAAGCGGGAGAATTTGTGTGAGGCAGTTATGAAAGGGACACATCATATTGAGGTAAAAAACCGCGATGCTGTATTCAAATTTGATCTCTGCAGAAATATCACTATCGTCAGAGGCGACAGCGGTACGGGGAAAACAACGCTTTATGATATGATAGCAGACTATACACGTCTGAAAGAAGCCAGCGGTGTCAATGTCTCCTGTGATAAGCCCTGTGCCGCATTGACAGATATTGACTGGAGAAATCAGCTCAATGGCATAAAAGACAGCATAGTTTTTATCGATGAAGGGGCAGATTTCCTTAATACAAGGGAATTTGCAGGCGTCGTAAAGAATACGGACAATTATTATGTTATATTCAACCGTGAGAGCCTGCATGAACTGCCATACAGCGTAGAAGAGATATATGAGATCAGTTCAAGCGGGAAATACCATAAGTTCAAAAAGATGTTCAGATCTAACAGCAAGCATATATACTACAAGGACAAAGCTCCGACCCGACTTAAAGTATGATGCTCTTCTTACCGAGGACTCAAGATCGGGGTATCAGTTTTATGAGCATTGCTTTGAGAGCAGCGCGATCGAATGCTTTACATCGGGATCGAATTCTGCCATATTCAACTGGCTGAAGGAACATGCAGACAGAAAGGTGATCGTGATCGCTGATGGAGCAGCTTTTGGCTCTGAGATCGACAGGATCACTAAAATGCAGCCGTTTTCAAATATCCGCCTTTGTCTGCCGGAATCGTTTGAATGGCTCATCCTGAGATCGGGGATAGTAAGCACCGCAGATATGAAATTGCTTGACGATCCGTCTGAATATATAGAAAGTGCCGAATATTTCAGTTGGGAGAATTTCTTTGAGAAGTATCTGATCGGGATAACAGTCGGCACACCATTTAAATATGATAAGTCTGAGATCAATGATATCTATCTGATACCCGCAAATTCAAAAAAGATATTAGATGAGATAATCAGTAATGAATAATCAGTAATG
>JAFPPJ010000419.1 GCA_017410745.1 Oscillospiraceae bacterium | reverse complement strand
GATAATATCCAACGAGCGTACAGGCGAAAGCTATGTCAGGATAGAACATGACAGCGGGCTTGAGATACTTATATGGAAGATGAACAACTTTTCGGTCAAGCATGCGATATTCGGCACAAGGTACGGCTCTGTGGATACCACCTTCAAGACAGAGGATGAGCCCGATTTTGTGACCGTGCCCAACGGCATCGCGCATTATCTCGAGCACAAGCTGTTTGAAAATGAGGATACGGATGTATTTGACCTGTATGCGAAGACCGGTGCGCTGGGTAATGCGTACACCACGTTTGACAAGACCTGCTATCTGTTCTCGTGCGTGGATAATTTCATCGACTCGCTGAGGATACTCCTGGATTTCGTGCAGAAGCCGTATTTCACGGAGGAGACCGTGGCGAAGGAGCAGGGGATAATCGCACAGGAGATAAAGATGTACGAGGACAATCCCGACTGGAGGATATTCTTCGGAATGCTCGAAAACATATTCCACAAGAATCCTGTCCGCATAAATATCGCAGGCACCGTGGAGAGCATATCGCATATCACGCCGGAGCTGCTTTATCGCTGCTATAATACATTCTATAATCTGAACAATATGACGCTTGCTATCGCAGGCGATGTGGATGAGGACGAGGTGCTCGCACTCTGTGATGAGATGCTCCGCCCCTGTAAGGACAAGAAGCTCATATCCATCGTGCCCGAAGAGCCCGATGAGGTGCGCTGCAAATACTCCGAGGAGTATTTCGAGGTAGGCATGCCGATATTCTCGCTGGGCTTCAAATCCAAGCCTGTGGAGAAATCTGATCTGATACGCTGCCAGGTGCTTTCGGACATCACTTTGCTGCTGCTTGCGGATGAGACTTCTCCGCTGTACAAGGAGCTTTATGATGAGGGACTGATCAATCCCGGATTCTATCAGGATACTTTTGCGGGTGACGGTTTCTTCGTGCCGTACTTAGGCGGTGAATCAAAGGATCCCGAGCTTACGGTAAAGCGCATAAAGGATGAGATAGAGCGCCGCAAGAAGGAGGGCTTTGAGGAGCACAGATTCAACAATATCAAGAAGTCCTACTACGGCAATCTCATCAAATCGCTCAACAGCGCGGATTCACTGGCTACGACACTCGTGAATACAGGTCTTAACAAATGGAGCAATGCGTTTGCGATAATAGATACGGTGGCAACACTTAGCTGTGAGGATGCAAAGGATTTCCTCAATGAGAGATTCGATATAGACAACAGTGCACTCTTTGTGATAAAGCCCAAGAATCAGAAGGGCTGATAACGGCGGCATAGTCCGACGAATGTGCAGGACAAAAAGAAATCAGGAAGAAGGTCATATTTTTGGAGCTTGAACCACTTTCATACGACCATGTGGTATTCCCGGGGGTCAATATAGATATCAAAGTTGATCCCACAGCATTCTCGATATTCGGATTTGAGATCAAGTGGTACGGGATATGCATTGCGATAGGTCTGTTCCTTGCGATGGGCTATTGCTTCAGACGCACGAAACAATTCGGCCTCGACGGCGATCATCTCAGCGATGCGGTGTTCATGGGGCTTATCGGTGCGGTGATCGGTGCGAGGGCATACTATGTGATATTCCACATGGAGAGTTACACCGACATAAAAGAGATACTTGCCATAAGAGACGGCGGACTTGCGGTATACGGCGGCATCATAGGCGCTCTGATACTCGGGTGCATCACCTGCAGGATACGGAAGATGCATGTGCTGTCAACGGTAGACCTTGCGTCGATGGGATTTTTCATAGGTCAGTGCTGCGGACGCTGGGGCAATTTCTTCAATCAGGAGTGCTTCGGTACAAATACTTCGATGCCCTGGGGAATGTCGGGCGGAAGGATACAGCAGTATCTTATCAACAACCGCGCCTCCCTTGAGAATATGGGTATATTCATAGACCCGTACAAGACAGTGCATCCGTGCTTCCTCTATGAAAGTCTGTGGTGTCTGGCAGGCTTCCTGATAATGCACTTCTTCTACAAGCACAGGAAGTTTGACGGTGAGCTTATCTGCATATATGCGGCATGGTACGGCATAGGCCGTGCGTATATAGAAGGGCTCCGCACGGATTCCCTCTATATCGGTGATGCCCGCGTATCACAGCTGCTTGCAGTGCTCACAAGCGCTGCGGCGATCGTTATCATAGTGATAGGGCATGTACGTGCAAAGAAGAACGGCGTTCATCTTTTCTGCGATTCCGAAGCAGGAAAGGCTGTCATTGCGGCGGCTGAAGAGCGTGACCGTGAGGAGCAGGAAAAGGCGGAGAACAAGAAGAAAAAGGAGCTTTCCGCTGAACAGCGCATAGTCGATGAGGATGGTGACGACAACTGATGGATCGCAGGATCATATCCGCATCGCTCGCACTGATCATGATGATGCCTCTTTCATCCTGTGCACAGACACAGCCTGCACAGCAGGAGTATGTACAACCTGCTGACGGCGAGAAGCTGTCGGATGAGGCGATACTCAATATGTTCGAGGTAAACGGCACGAGGCTGTCGTTCCCGACGGCGCTGTCATCGCTCACTTCGATAGAAGGGGTCTCTGCAAGGCGCATATACAATATAGACTATCCCGATGATGTGGACATAACGGTATATCTGTACTGTGAAGGAAAGATGTTCGCCCTGGCACTCCATGACAAGGACGGCAATATCAGCGACATCACATTCGTTGATTCGGGCGAGGACGGAATAGTAAAGGTGAACGGTCTGAAGCTATCGGATCATTATTCGCTTGAAAAGCTGATGCTCCCGATGCTCGACAAGGAAGGACAGTATAAATCGGGAGACATCACGCTGAAGTATCAGTCGAATGTGATCAGCCTTTCTTTGGGAGACAGGGAGAGAAAAAGCTATACAGGCGATGTCACGACCGATATGGGTTCGCTGCCTGCTTCATGGGACAG
>JAFPPJ010000418.1 GCA_017410745.1 Oscillospiraceae bacterium | reverse complement strand
TTACCGTGGCACATATGCAGGATATCATGCCGCCCGATAAGCGGGAGCATTATATGAAGAACCCGACAGGCAGCGCATTCCGCGGGATCCTTACCATATCAGAGGGTAGAAAGCATCAGGTCAAGCTGATGCTGCGCGCGGTAGGATGCAGGATACTTCTTCTGCAGCGCACAGCGATAGGAGATATAAGCCTCGGTGATCTTGCGGAAGGGGAGTACAGGGCTCTCACGGATGATGAGATAATTTTGATAGAGCATCAGAAACAGATATACAGTGACTACCGCTCTTAAGGAGAAGCGGTATAAGGGAGTGAGCATATGAGTGAAAAGAAGACAAGGATAATCACGATAGGCAGACGTTTCGGGAGCGGCGGACGACTTATAGGCAAGGCACTTGCAGATAAGCTTGGCATCGCTTTCTTTGACCGTATGCTTATCACCGAGGCAGCTAAGGAGAGCGGACTCTGCGACAGCTTCATCGAGAGCTTCGAGCAGACACCCACATCATCACTTCTGTATTCTCTTGTGATGAATGCGCAGAACGGCGGCTTCTATATGGGCAAGCCCGTTGAACTGATGGCATATGAGGCACAGATAAATGCAGTCAGGTCTGCTGCCGCAGGCGGTGAATGTGTGATCGTCGGCAGATGTGCCGATTATATCCTGAAGGACGACTACGATGTGGCAAGTGTGTTCATCACCGCATCTCCCGAATACCGTGCGAAAGCGGTAGCGGAGCGTGAGGGCATTTCCGTCAAGGATGCAGCTGCAAAGATAGTCCGCATGGATAAGGCAAGGGCATCCTATCACAACTATCATGCAGAGACCAAATGGGGCGCTGCAGACAGCTATGAGCTGTGCATTAATTCCGAGAAGCTGTCGGAGCAGCAGGCGGCAGACCTTATCGCAGCATATCTTGAGATGAGAGGCAAGTAAGGCTTTTCGCCGAAAATTTATATAAATACTGCCGGCGTTTTAAGCCGGCAGTGTGTTATTTGTTCAGAGATGCGCGTATGAAGTCGGCAAAGAGCTTATGAGGCTTGTTAGGACGGGATTTGAATTCGGGATGGAACTGTACTCCCACGAACCAGGGATGAACATCGCGGGGCAGCTCTACAATCTCAACGAGCTTCTCGTCCGGGGATATGCCTGCTATGACAAGACCCTTTTCCGTCATTTCCCTGCGGAACGCATTGTTGTATTCCCAGCGGTGTCTGTGACGCTCGTATATAAGCTCCTCATCGTATATATCTTTGCAGCGCGAGCCGGCGGATAGCTTGCAGGGATAAAGTCCGAGACGCATCGTGCCGCCCTTTGCGGTGATGTTTTTCTGATCCTCCATAATGTCTATGACAGGATAGGGTGTATCACCGAATTCAGTGGAATTGGCACCTTCCATACCGCATACATGACGGGCAAATTCTATGACTGTCATCTGCATTCCGAGACAGATGCCGAACAGCGGGTGCTTGTTCTCTCTTGCCCATCTTATCGCCTCTATCATGCCCTCGATGCCTCTGTCTCCGAAGCCGCCCGGTACGATGATGCCGTCGCATCCGGAAAGCATCTCGCCGGCATTGTCTGCTGTTATATCCTCGGAGTTTATCCACTGTATATCCACGACTGCATCATTTACTATGCCGCCGTGATGCAGTGCCTCTGCGACGGACAGATATGCATCGTGCAGCATCACATATTTCCCGACAAGTCCGATGGTAACATGCTTGTGTGCATTGGTCTGACGGTCTACCATCGCAGTCCATTCCTCAAGGTCGGGTGTTCTGTCTTCAAGTCCGAGATGATAGCATACTTCCTTGGCGAGACCTTCTCGTTCGAGCCACAAAGGCACTTCGTAGAGAGAGGGAGCGGTGAGGTTCTGTATAACATCTTCGGGTCGGATATTGCAGAAAAGCGCGATCTTGCTGCGCATATCCCGCGGTATCTCCTTCTCGCTGCGGCAGACGATGATATTGGGCTGTATACCTATACTCAGAAGATCCTTCGTTGAATGCTGGGTGGGCTTTGACTTGAGCTCCTCAGAGCCTGTGATATAGGGTACAAGCGTAACATGGATGTACAGCACATTGTTTCTGCCGACATCGGTGCTTACCTGACGGATAGCCTCAAGGAACGGCGTGGATTCTATATCGCCGACAGTGCCGCCTATCTCGGTGATGACTACATCGGTGTTGGTGTCCTTAGCCACGCTGTATATCTTGTCCTTTATCTCGTTGGTGATATGAGGGATGACCTGTACCGTACCGCCGAGATAATCACCTCTGCGTTCCTTGTTGAGCACGGTCCAGTATATCTTGCCTGTGGTGACATTGGAGTTGACGGAAAGATTCTCATCTACGAATCTCTCGTAGTGGCCGAGATCAAGGTCAGTCTCCGTGCCGTCATCTGTTACGAATACCTCACCGTGCTGATACGGTGACATGGTACCCGGATCTACGTTGATGTACGGGTCGAATTTCTGCAGGGTGACACTGTACCCCCTCTGCTTGAGCAGTCTGCCGAGCGATGCGGCTGTGATCCCTTTGCCGAGACCCGATACAACGCCGCCTGTGACGAAGATGTATTTTGTCATGATAATACCCTCTTGTACATATAATATAGACAAACACTAAAACCATGATATATTATAGCACATGGAAGGTAAAAATTCAAGAGAGAACATTCAAAATTGTATATTTATATAAAAAGAATTGTGTCAACAGTACAGTAAATGCATAATCTGTTGACCAAACTTGCAAAAATACTTCAGGAGGTATATAGTGAGAGCATTGATACAGCGTGTGAAGGAAGCATCGGTCACGGTAGACGGACGTGTCACAGGAAGGATAGACACGGGATTTCTGGTACTTGTGGGATTCACGCATACAGATACTCAGGCGGACTGCATACGCATTGCCAAGAAGATCGGAGGTCTTCGTATATTTTCCGACGAGAACGATAAGATCAATCTTTCTCTTGCCGATGTGGGAGGAGATATACTCTGCGTGTCTCAGTTCACGCTGTATGCGGACTGTTCTCACGGCAACAGGCCTGCCTTTGTGGATGCGATGAAGCCCGATGAGGCAGAGACTCTCTATAACTATTTCTGTGAGCAGCTTTCGGGATATGCTCATACCGAGAAGGGCATATTCGGCGCTGATATGAAAGTATCGCTCCTCAATGACGGGCCGTTTACAGTGATGATCGAATAACAAATGTAAAATATTTGTGAACAAACCGGTCTGCATATTGATTTTCCCGCCATTATGCTGTATAATGTCATTTGGTTTATTGTTTATGAAAGGATTGATAATATGTCAGCTTTACAG
>JAFPPJ010000417.1 GCA_017410745.1 Oscillospiraceae bacterium | reverse complement strand
GCTGAAGGAACGCCCCGAAAACAAGTGGGCAGCACCGTACATCGAGGCTGCCATCGCCGCAGACAGGGAAGAGAAGCGCGCAGCAGAGGCGAAGAAGGTGAAGATACGCTTTGACGACCTTGACAGGATACGCCGTGATGCGCTGCATACACAGAACAGCCTGCTGACGGAGGAGGAACGGGCGGAGGACATATCGGACACCGCACCCGACATCCCCGATACACCGGAGCCTGTCCGGGATATACCGGCGGATATACCCGTGGAAGTGCCTGTTCCCGCACCGGGCCTATCCCTTGACCCGAGACAGCGGCAGGTGATAGATATGCTGCTCGAGGGCACTTCGGTGAAGGATATCATACGTTCGTGGGGCTGTATGGCAGAGATATTTGCGGAGCAGCTCAATGAGCTGTTCTTTGACGAGATAGGCGATACCGCCGTGGAATGTGACGGCGATGACATAACGCTTACGGAGGATTACCGCGAGGATATTATCCGCATTACAGGAGGAAACGATAAATGAGCGCTGAAACAAAGGTGCCTAAAAGGATAGCACAGACGGTGCTGAATTCCCTGAAAGGCGGCGTTGTGCCGAGGATAGGGCTGCCGTATGTCACCGTCGGGAGGAAAAACGAGATAGACGCTCTCCTGCATGATGTGGAGATAATATCCGAGGGAGGAGCATCATTCCGCTTCATCGTGGGGCGGTACGGCTCGGGCAAGAGCTTTCTCCTGCAGACCATACGCAATTTCTGCATGGACAGGGGCTTTATCGTGGCGGATGCAGACCTTTCACCTGAAAGGCGGCTACAGGGCACACACGGGCAGGGGCTCGCCACATACAGGGAGCTGATAGGCAACCTCTCCACCAGGACAAAGCCCGAGGGCGGCGCTCTCACGCTGATACTTGACCGCTGGATAAGCACGGTGCGCAGTGATGCGATGTCGGAGACCGGGCTCGCCGCAGATGACCCGTCGCTCTCGGAGGCGGTGGACAGGAAGATATACGCCGTGACCGCATCGGTGAGCGAAATGGTGCACGGCTTTGAATTCGCAAGGCTGCTGTCGGTGTATTATCATGCATATCTTGACGGGGACGATGAGGCAAAGTCAAAGGTGATACGATGGTTCAGGGGCGAATACCACCTCAAGCGCGAGGCTAAGGAGGAGCTGGGTATAAACATCATCATCAGCGATGATGACTGGTATGACTATCTGAAGATATTCGCGGTATTCTTCCGCCTTGCGGGATATTCCGGGCTGATGATCATGGTGGATGAGCTGGTGAACATATACAAGATACCCAATACCATCACCCGTCAGTACAACTATGAGAAGCTCCTCACTATGTACAACGACACCTTGCAGGGCAAGGCGCGGTATCTCGGCATCATTATGGGCGCTACGCCGCAGGCGGTAGAGGACAAGCGGCGCGGCATATACAGCTATGAGGCCCTGCGCTCACGTCTTGCGGAGGGGAAGTTCTCACGCCCGGGTGCGAGGGATATGCTGGCACCTGTCATAAGGCTCGACCCGCTCACGGCAGAGGAGATGCTGATACTCTGCGAAAAGCTCACATCCATGCACGCAGGGCTGTACGGCTATGAGAGCAGGCTCTCCACCGACGACCTTGCACTGTTCATAAAGATAGAGTTCGAGCGCATCGGCGCAGACACCAACATCACCCCCCGTGAGGTGATACGCGATTTCATAGAGCTGCTCGATATACTGTATCAGGACAGCAGTATAGACATAGCCGCACTTCTCGGCTCGGATGAATTTTCCTATGCGGTGTCGGATGCGGTATCGGACAAGGCCGATGAAAACTATGCGGAGTTCACGCTCTGACAGGAGTACATATGGATATTTTTGACAGGTATGCCCCGTTCATACAGGATCATATCTACAGGGAGGGCTGGCAGACCCTCCGTGCCGTGCAGAATGCGGCAGGCGATGCACTGTTCGGCACCGACAAAAACGTGCTCATTGCGGCATCCACCGCATCGGGCAAGACAGAGGCGGCATTCTTCCCCATACTGACCATGCTCGATGAGGAGCCGTCCTCATCGGTGGGGGTGCTGTACATAGCACCGCTGAAGGCGCTTATAAACGATCAGTTCGGCAGGCTCACCGAACTTTGTGCGGACAACGGCATCCCCGTCACAAGATGGCACGGAGATGCATCGCAGACTCAGAAGCGCAAGCTCCTGCGCAAGCCTGCGGGCATACTGCAGATCACCCCGGAATCTCTCGAATCACTGATGATAAACAAGCATATGGAGATACCATCTCTGTTCGGCGATCTGCGCTTCATCGTGATAGATGAGATACATTCCCTGCTCAGGGGAGACAGGGGCGCTCAGACCTTCTGCCTTATCGAAAGGCTGTGCCGACTTGCGGGCTGCGACCCGAGACGAGTAGGTCTGTCCGCTACCATCGGCGACCCCGAGGAGGCGGGAAAGTTCCTTTCCGCAGGCAGCAGCAGGGGCACTGTGATACCGAAGTTCGACGGCGGCAAGGAGATATGGCGGCTGTCGATGGAGCATTTCTTCAATTCCGACCCGCAGGCGGACGAGGGCAGAGATATACCCGCACAGGCAGAGCCCGAGCCCCCCACGGATACTGCGCCCACTGCCGCAGACCCGGGCATGGGATATATATTCGAGCACACCCGAGGGAAGAAATGCCTTATCTTCACCAATTCCCGCGAGGAATGCGAGGACGTATGCCAGCGGCTGCGGCAGTACTGCGAGGCAAATCACGAGCCCGACCGCTTTCTGATACATCACGGCAATCTCTCCGCTTCATACAGGGAGAGCGCAGAGGAGGAAATGAAGGACGATGACTCCTTCATGAGCGTATGCGCCACAGCTACCCTCGAGCTTGGCATAGATATAGGCAGGCTCGAGAGGGCATTCCAGATAGATGCGCCGTTCACCGTGTCGGGCTTCCTGCAGCGCATGGGGCGCACCGGACGGCGTGGTGACCCATCGGAAATGTGGTTCGTGATGCGGGAGGAACATCCCGAGGCAAGGGCGATGCTGCCCGAAATGATACCCTGGTATCTGATACAGGGCATCGCACTGGTGCAGCTGTATATCGAGGAGCGCTTCGTAGAGCCGCCCAAGACCGACAGGCTGCCATTTTCCCTGCTGTATCACCAGACCATGAGCACCCTTGCATCCTGCGGCGAGATGACCCCCGCGGAGCTTGCCTCGCGCGTACTTACTCTGTCGGTATTCGGCAGGATAGACAAGGATGACTTCCGCACACTGCTGCTGCACCTGATAAAGACCGACCATATCGCCCGCACGGAGAACGGCGGACTGATAGTGGGGCTCACGGGCGAGCGCATAGTCAACAGCTACAAGTTCTATGCGGTGTTCGTGGAGACGGTGGAATACACCGTGCGCTCGGGCTCGGAGCAGCTCGGCACTATCGCAAAGCCGCCCCCTGCAGGCGAAAAGATCGCCATAGCAGGCCATGTATGGATAGTAGAGGAGGTAGACCACAAGCGGCATGAGGTCTACTGCACGATGGTCAAAGGCAATATCCCCGCATATTTCGGCGACTGCCCCGGCGATATCCACACGAGGATACTCGAACGGATGCGCGCCGTGCTCTGCGAAAAGCAGAGCTATCCCTACCTTATGCGGCACGCCGCCTGCCGTCTCGATGCTGCGAGGGACACCTTCGCAAAGGCGGAGATGAAGGATCGTCCGCTGATATGCCTCGGCGGAAAGATGTGGGCATTCTTCCCGTGGCTCGGCAGCTACGCATTCCTTGCAATGGAGCGCTTCCTGAAGCTGCGCTGCAAGGACAGGCTCGGGCTGAGAGGTCTTGACTCCTCACGTCCATACTATATGCAGTTCACCATGGATGCGGATGAAGAACAGTTCTTTGCGGTGCTGCGCGAGGAAGCGGAGAAGGACTTTGACCCTCTCGAGCTGGTATATCCCGATGAGATACCCATATTCGAGAAATACGATGAATATGTGCCGCCGGAGCTGGTGCGCAAGGGCTTTGCCTATGGGATACTCGACATAGCCGGCATGAAGGAGCGTATCCGCAGCTGGCAATGACAAAACATCGCTGACGGGATATCCGTCAGCGATGCGTCTATTTTCTTCTGTTGGGCTTTTGCATCTTCTGCTCATACATCAGAGCGTCGCTGTGCTTGAGCATATCCTCGAGCCTGCATGAGCTGTCGATCTCGCAGATGTATGCGCCCCAGCTCACATCCACCTTGTAGGGCTTCTCGCTGCATTTGTTGTAATTGTCGAGAAGGTCGCGCAGCTTGGATATGAAGCGTTCGAGCTTCTTTTCGCTGTACTCCACGGAAAAGACGTAGAATTCATCGCCGCCCGCACGAGCCGTTATCTCGCCCGAATTGCAGCATTTGGTGATGATATTTGCGACGGAGCGTATTGCAAGGTCGCCCTCATGGTGGCCGTAATCGTCATTTATTATCTTGAGCCCGTCCATATCAAGGATTATGGTGCAGGCAACAGCCTTGCCGTCGATGGATTGTATCGCATCCCTTGACAGCTCGTCAAAGCCGCGCCTGTTGAGCATACCCGTAAGGCCGTCGCGGATGCTCAGATCCTCAAGGGTGTTCACCAGCTTCTTTATCCTGTCGTTCTTCAGCATGGTCTCAAGGTTTATCGCCATGGATAGCAGCCATACATTGTAAAACTCGTTGTATATCTCCTTGCCCGACATTTCCACGGCGGTGTATCCGAACATCCGCTCTGCACAGTGGGTGCTCGATATATAGAATGAGCGGGGCTTGTCGTCGAGGGCATCGGGGATGAGCTTCGATGTGGAGAATATCTCGCCGTCGGTCTTGTAATGTTTGTGCCAGTCTATGACGATCATGGGGCGGAAATTGCCCGTGGGGGAGATGTAGTCGCTGTCATGGGCGGGACGGCCGTTGCGGTCGATATGCATCATGAGGAAGTATGAATTGATATCGCCTATGCTCAGGAAGTTCTCTATGAATACGCTCCTCTGCTCATTTATGGTCTCGGTCTTGTTGAGCTTGAGCAGGATGGACTCGGTATCGTAGAGATTATAGCTGAAATCGCGGGCAGACTGCATTATATGGTTTATATCCTCGGTGGCGAGCTTGTAATCTACCTTCTCACAGCCGCAGGACTGAGAATATATGGGTCTCGGAAGTATCTTCAGGTCGGTGTCGGGCTTCCTGCCCTCGCATATTGCCTTTATGAATGAAAGGGATTTCCTGGCGATATCTACGCGCTCTCTCGTGCCTGTGGTGATGTGGGGAGTGTACTCCTTGCCCTCGATACTGCCGTCAAATCCCGATACCGCTATATCATCGGGGACGTTTATACCGCGGTTTTTCAGCGCGGTGATAAGCGCTATCGCCATATAGTCATTCGCACAGACTATTGCCTCGGGTCTCTCGGGGAGGGAGAGGAAATAATCGGCAGCCTCGTTGCCCTTGTTGAACCAGAAGTCGCCCTCGAACATGCCGGCGCCGTCCTCGGGCATGCCATGCTCGCGCATCACTCTGCGGAACAGGTCAAGCCTTACCCGCGCATCGGGATGCGTAAGATAGCCCGACATGAAGCCTATCTTCGTCATGCCGTGATGATCTATGAAATGCTCGGTCAGTGTCCTGATGCCCTGAGCATCGTCAAATTCGATATTGTAGAAGCCATCCACCGCTCCTGCGATGGACACGACGGGACACTTTGCCGTCCTGAGCTTCCTTATGACCTTCTCAGCCATACCTTCAAGGTTGTAGTTGTCACCGACGAATATGATCCCGTCGAACTGGTCGAGATCTATCATATCTATCAGATCAAACTCGTAGTCGCCGTACTGGGCGTTCCTGTTGCCTATCTTGCCCAGTGAGTTTATGTACACGAGGTTCATGCGCATTTCTTCGGCTACTGTATTGAATTGAATGCGAGGCATATATCACGCATATATCTGCCTGTGAATGAGCATCCGAACAATGCGATCGTTCTCAGAGAATTGATCATATCGTCTCTCACTTTCCTGCGGTGGTAGGGTCGGTATCGTCCGATGAAAGATGCTTATACCGACATTATACCATACTTTATCAACAAATACAATAGAAAAGTCGAATTTATATGTATGTTAGTATATGAAAGTTACCGGGTCGCAAATGAAATGATCAGCAGGTATATCAACGATATCGCTGCCGGCCGTGCCGTAAGTGTATAGCGTTCATAGGCAAACGAGAGTGACCGAGC
>JAFPPJ010000416.1 GCA_017410745.1 Oscillospiraceae bacterium | reverse complement strand
GTGCTGTGCGTCTTTTCATGATATGTCTTTATCTGATCGAGTATCATCTCACGTCCCTTAGGATCAAGACCCGCAGTAGGTTCATCGAGTATGAGTACCTTAGGACGCATCGCCATAACTCCTGCAATCGCCACACGGCGCTTCTGACCTCCCGAAAGCTCAAACGGGGAGCGGTCGAGCAGATCATACGTAAGACCTACAAGACCGGCAGCCTCTCTTACACGCTGATCTGTTTCTTCTTCCCCCAGACCCATATTCTTAGGGCCAAAGGAGATATCCTTGTATACTGTCTCCTCAAATATCTGATATTCGGGATACTGGAATACAAGACCGACTTTGAAGCGTATGTCACGCAGCTTCACGCCCTTGCTGTGTATATCCTCGCCGTCTATGAACACCTTGCCGGAGGTAGGCTTGATAAGTCCGTTGAGATGCTGGATAAGCGTGGATTTCCCCGAACCTGTGTGTCCGATTATGCCGACAAACGCACCCTCTTCGATGGAGAGATCGACATGGTCTACAGCCGTCTTCTCAAAGGGTGTGCCCTGACTGTAGGTATATGTTAGATTTTCTGTCCTTATCATCAAACTTCTCCTCCGGTCACGGCATAATGGATCATCATACCATCATAGCATGACTGTGTGAAATACGGATGTGTATATCCTGACATATATGTGAAATCATCTGAGCAGTTCATAGAGATACTCCGCACATTCCTCTTCATTGATGATATGCGTATCAGCACTGTCAAACCCCTCATTCCTCATTGCGTACATGAGTTGTGTGGACTGCGGCACATCAAGTCCTACATCCTTCAGCAGCTCCACATGGGAGAATACATTTTTCGGTGTATTGTCAAGTATGACCTTGCCCTTGTCCATAACAACGACCCTGTCCGCCTTGGCAGCCTCGTCCATATAATGCGTTATCAGCACTATGGTCACTCCGCTTTCACGGTTGAGATGCCTTATAGTCTTCATTACCTCACGTCTGCCTGCGGGGTCGAGCATCGCGGTAGGTTCATCAAGCACGATGCAGTCGGGTCTCATGGCTATCACGCCTGCTATCGCTATTCTCTGCTTCTGACCACCGGAAAGCTGCGAAGGCGCATGCTCCTTGAATTCGGACATACCCACAGCTTCAAGTGCATCATCCACTCTCTGACGCATCACAGACTGCTCCACTCCCATATTCTCAAGAGCGAACGCCACATCCTCCTCGACTACAGATGCAACTATCTGATTGTCGGGATTCTGGAACACCATGCCGATATGGCGGCGTATCTCGAACAGCTTTTCCTCGTCGGTGGTATCTATGCCCGCAGCATAGACCTTGCCTCCTGTGGGAAGGAGTATGGCGTTCATATGCTTTGCAAGCGTTGATTTGCCGCATCCGTTATGCCCGAGCACCGCAGTAAAGCTGCCTTTTTCTATGTTAAGATAGAGATGTTCAAATACAGCAGGAGCAGAAGACTGATCCTTTTCCTGATCATCATCGGTTATATCCATGTATCGGAATGTAACATCCTCAATCCTGATCAAATCCATAGTTTACCTCTTGCCGATGAAATATGCGGATGAACCGCAGGGGAGTACTTTCCCGCTCGTTTCTACGGGCAGACCTATCTCATCTGCCGTAACAGTGCCGTCCACTCTTGTTCCGACCGTTTCGCCGATTATATATGCCATGACCGACGGAGAAAGGCCGGTAGTATAGCTGTTGAGCAGGAAGAACAGCGGATCATCGGAAAGCACGCCGACACAGCTGTTCACAAGATCATACACCTGATCCTCAAGCTTCCATACCTCGCCGCCGGGGCCTCTCCCGTATGAAGGAGGATCCATGATAACGGCATCATATCTTCTTCCGCGGCGTATCTCACGCTGTACGAATTTAGCGCAGTCATCCACGATCCATCTTATAGGCTTATCGGAAAGCCCCGATGCAGCTGCATTATCTCTTGCCCACTGCACCATGCCCTTTGATGCATCAACATGACAGACCTCAGCCCCTGCAGCAGCACAGGCAAGCGTAGCGCCGCCCGTATAGGCAAAGAGATTCAGTACCGTCACAGGCTTTGTCCTGCGCCTTTCCTGTATCAGCGTGCTGACATATTCCCAGTTCACTGCCTGCTCGGGAAAAAGTCCCGTATGCTTGAAGCCCGTAGGATGAATATTGAAGGTCAGGGGAGCACCGCAAAGATCATAATGTATCTGCCATTTTTCGGGTATCCTGTGTCTTATGTCCCAGCTGCCGCCGCCCTTGTCAGAGCGGATATAGCGTGCATCTGCCTTTTCCCACAGTCCCGACTTGCGTGCGGTATGCCATATTACCTGCGGATCGGGACGGATAAGTGAGACGTTGCCCCAGAATTCCAGCTTCTCCGATGACGTGCAGTCAACCAGCCTGTATTCCTTCCATTTGTCGGCTATCCTCATTTCACACCTCAGCCGATAGGACAGCAGCTGCGGATAACATCAGCTATCTCAAGTGCCATCGTATTTATAACGTCGAACTGCTTGCCCTCTATCATTACTCTTATGAGGGGCTCTGTACCGCTCTCACGGACAAGTATGCGTCCCTTGCCGTTAAGTTCATTTTCCTTTTTGGAAATGATACTCTCTATCTCGGGGATATTCTTCCACTGTTCCTTTGAGCTCTGATCTATCTTGACATTGACCATGACCTGAGGGTAGCGCTCTATGACCGATGCCAGCTCCTTGAGGGACTTGCCTGTGCGCTTGATTATGCTCAGCAGCTGTATCGCGGTCAGCTGACCGTCACCTGTGGTGGCATGATCGTGGAATATGATATGTCCGGACTGCTCACCGCCGAGATTATATCCCTCTGCGAGCATCTGCTCCATTATGTATCTGTCGCCCACCTTAGTGGTGCAGATATTTATATTGTTCTCCTTAGCAAAGAACGTGAAGCCGAGATTGGTCATAACAGTTACTACGGCGGTATTCTTTGAAAGTCTGTTGTTTTCGTTCATGTCCTTTGCAAATATAGCGATAAGCTTGTCGCCGTCAACTATATTGCCGTCGCCGTCCACAGCAAGGCATCTGTCGGCATCACCGTCAAAGGCGATGCCAAGATCGCAGTGATGCTCTCTCACGAACTCCACGAGAGTATCAAGATGTGTAGAGCCGCAGTTGTTGTTGATATTCACGCCGTCGGGATCACAGCTTATAAGATATACCTTGGAGCCGATGCCGTCAAAGAGCTTCTCAGCTGTGGCAGAAGCAGAACCGTTTGCACAGTCAACTGCTATGGTGAGATTGTCTATGATCCTTTCGCCTGTGCTGCGGACATGCTTCACATAAAGATCGACTGCATCCTCCATGCGGGAAAGCCTTCCCACTTCGCCGCCGCACTTCTGCATATCGCGCAGCTTGTCGGGCTCATCAAGCACGAGGGCTTCTATATCTTCCTCTATATCATCGGGAAGCTTGTAGCCCGTGCCTGCAAACAGCTTTATGCCGTTGAATTCCATGCTGTTGTGGGACGCAGATATCATAACGCCCGCATCTGCGCCAAGCTCCCTTACAAGAAATGCCACAGCAGGGGTGGGCACTACTCCGAGAGATACCACATCCGCTCCCACAGAGAGTATGCCTGCTGTAAGAGCAGCCTCCATTATGTCGGATGATACACGGGTATCCTTGCCTATGATAAGCTTTGGCTTCCTGCCTGTTTTGCTGCAGAGTACAGCAGCTGCCGCACGTCCGATCTGCATAGCTGTCTCGCATGTGAGCTCCGTTACCGCAACGCCTCTTGCACCGTCTGTGCCAAATAATCTTCCCATTTTCTAAAAACTCCTGACAGTTAAAAAAGTGTAGTCTGTGTGTCATCACCCTCGATGGGGTACCCAAGATGCTTGTATGCAAGGCGTGTCGCAACTCTTCCGCGCGGTGTCCTTGCAAGAAAACCTATCTGCATAAGATACGGCTCGCATACATCCTCAAGCGTTACCGCTTCCTCTCCGATAGCGGCAGCGAGCGTATCAAGACCGGCAGGCCCTCCGTTATATCCCTTTATGAGCATTCCAAGGAGCCTTCTGTCGAGCTTGTCGAGCCCGAGCTCATCTATTTCCATCCTGCCCAGTGCTATCGCAGCATTTTCAGCAGTGATGCGCGCTACGATGGCCTTGTCGTCCATTACCTCCGCAAAGTCGCGCACACGCTTCAAGAGCCTGTTTGCTATTCTCGGCGTGCCCCTTGAACGGCGCGCTATCTCCATAGCCCCGCCCTTGTCGCAGCCAACTCCGAGTATAGTGGCAGAACGCATGATTATATCCATGAGCTGCTCTGTAGTATACGGCTCAAGATGCAGAGGGATGCCGAATCTGTGCATGAGCGGTGCTGTAAGCTGACCCGCTCTTGTGGTAGCGCCCACAAGCGTGAATTTGTTCAGATCTATGCGTATAGAGCTTGCAGCAGGCCCCTTGCCCATGATGATATCTACCGCAAAATCTTCCATCGCAGAGTAGAGGACTTCCTCTATCTCCCTCGGCATACGGTGTATCTCATCTATAAAGAGCACATCGTTTTCTTTAAGGTTGGTGAGTATCGCTGCAAGGTCGCCCGGTTTGGTGAGCACCGGCCCGGAGGTCTGCCTCATCTGTACGCCCATCTCATTTGCGATTATTGCTGCAAGTGTTGTCTTTCCAAGACCCGGAGGGCCGTCAAGCAGCACATGATCAAGAGGTTCGCCCCTCTTTCGTGCAGCCTGTATGCATATGAAAAGCTCGTCCTTTACCTTGTCCTGACCAATATACTCATTTAGCTTCTGCGGTCTGAGAGAATATGACTTTTCATCCTCATCCTGCAGGGCGGCAGGCTCCATAAGCCTTTCAAATTCAAGATCGCTCTGTTCGATCATTTATAACCTCCATCAGCCTGCAAGACTTCTGAGCGAAGCTTTGATTATTTCTTCCACCGGCAATGACTGATCCTGTGCGGATACCGCTCTTTCGGATTCTGCCTCAGAGAAGCCGAGCACCATAAGCGCACGCACTGCTTCATCAGAAGCCGCTCCCTTCACAGGCAGCGCGGTATTGCCCGCAGAGACGTGTTCTCCCTTGAGCTTGTCCCTGAGCTCGAGCACTATACGCTGAGCCATCTTAGGGCCTACGCCCTTTATCCTTGTAAGAGCCTTGTGATCTCCTGTAGCCACTGTTATCGCAAATGTGCCCGCATCCATGCCGGAAAGCACGGACAGTGCGACCTTAGGGCCTACTCCCGATACCGTGATGAGCATCTTGAAGCAGCCAAGCTCCTTCTTATCAGCAAAACCGAACAGCTCCGCATTATCCTGTGTGATGTGCAGATATGTGTACAGTTTTGCAGTGCTGCCTGTCTCAAGTGCAGAAAGAGTATATATACTCGTGCGGCACGCATATCCGACACCTGCACATTCAATAACCGCTGTATCAGCAAGCTTTTCAGCCACGATGCCGTTTACACTGTATATCATGATAAAGGCTCCTTATATCAACGTTTGGTCAGATTCATCCCCGATATCGCATTCGCCGAATGTGCATGGCATATCGCAAGTGCCAGCGCATCAGCGGTATCGTCGGGCTTTGGCACAGACGGCAGCGACAGGAGCGTGCGGGTCATTTCCATGACCTGCTTTTTCGGTGCCTTGCCGTATCCAGCTACCGACTGCTTAACCTGGAGGGGAGTATACTCATATATGGAAAGACCGCTCCTTACTGCTGCAAGGATTATCACGCCCCTTGCCTGTGCCACATCTATGCCTGTCTTCTGATTAGTGGTGAAGAACAGCTTTTCGATGCTCATAGCATCTGGCTTATACCTTGATATGATGGTATTCATATCATCATATATATCCGAAAGTCTCAGCGGCATATATGAATTAGCAGGGGTGGTTATCGCACCATAGCCTACAACGGACAGATCATAACCGTTATGATCGAGTATACCATATCCGACTATTGCATATCCGGGGTCTATTCCAAGTATCCTCAATTGTCGTTCCTCCACAGATAACACATATTTCATTATACCATACAACGCCTGAAATTTCAATAGGTACAGCGAAATTTTTCGTATCGGCAAATATCCGCATCGCAAGGCTCATGACAGTGTTTTTTCTTCCTTGCCGATGATACGGTACAGCAGGAGCAGGGATGCCCCCATCATAATGAGCTCTGTCACGGGCTGTGCCCATATCATTCCATAGAAGCGGAACAGACGGTCAAATATCAGCAGCAGCGGGATATACAGTATAAGCTGCCTTACAAGAGTGATGCCGAACGCATATCCGGGCATGCCTATCGCCTGAAATGTCATCCTGCACATTGATACCGTCCCGACGAACGGAAGAATGAACATCAATGTCCGCAGCACGACAGTACCCGTGTCTATCACGACCGTAGTCTGAGAGAACAGTCCGATTATATATGGTGCAAATATCCCGTAAACAAGCATAACTCCAAGCTCGACCGATGTTACTGTGAACACCCCTGCCTTGAGTATATCCTTCATCCTGCGGTAATCCTTCGCTCCGTAGTTATATCCCATAACGGGCTGTACTCCTGCTGCAAAGCCCTGATATATATAGCTTCCTACCGACATTACCTTCTGGACTATGCCTATTGCAGCAACAGTCATATCACCGTATGCGGACGCAAGATTATTGTTGACGATGTATGCTGCGGATGTAAGCAGAGTCTCAAGTGAAGCAGGCACGCCCACACGGAATATCTCCGCCGTTATATCCGCGGGAGGGATCAGACTTTTGAGAGCAGGGCGGAGCATTGAACGACCCGTTATATAAAAATACAGCGATACAGCCATACCTGCTGCATTGCCTATCACAGTTGCCGCAGCAG
>JAFPPJ010000415.1 GCA_017410745.1 Oscillospiraceae bacterium | reverse complement strand
CATCATATACAGCGAAGAGGTCTCATCTTCTTTCAAAGCGTTTCTGACAGTGATGCAGATGGGCTCGGTACCGTTCGTGTTTGTAGCACTTTGGGCAGCCATAGGCGGGAGCCGGCAGGAACACTCCATCGCAAGGATGATAATATTTGTCATTCTCACAGTAGCAGGTCATCTGTCTGTATTCCTCAATCCGATATTGTTCAGGACATTATCTGTCAGCGAGATAGGCACTATGGCGAGATTGTCAAGCTACATGAGCTTTGCGCAGATACTCAGATCACTCGGGTCTGTCGCACTTACTGCCGCTCTGTCAATAGATGTGTATGAATCCCGCAGAAGCAACGGCTTCGGCTCATAAGGAACTGCATATGAACATACAGGAGACACGCGAATACAAGGCTCACAAGCACAGCATCTACAACCGTGAGGAGCTTGAAAAGAGCTCAAGGATAGGCTGCTTTTACTGCCTTGAGATATTCGACAATCACAAGCTCATAACCGATTTCTGCGACGGCGGAGATACCGGACTGTGCCCCTTCTGCTCGATAGACAGTCTGATAGGTAATGCTTCGGGCTACGAGATAACAAAGACATTTCTTCACGGCATGAACGAAATATGGTTCTAAAGGAGAATAGCATGAAAATACTTGTAATAGGCGGCGGCGGACGCGAACACGCCATAATCATGAAGCTCAGCGAGAGCAAGAGAGTGGAAAAGCTGTACTGCGCACCCGGCAACGGCGGTATTTCCCGCTATGCGGAATGCTTCAACGTATCTGCGACCGATATCGACGGACAGGTAAAGCTCGCAAAGCAGCTTGGCGTTGATATGGTGGTAGTGGCTCCCGACGATCCTCTCGTTCTCGGTATGGTGGATGCGCTCAATGCCGAGGGCATCATGACCTTCGGCCCCGACAAGGCTGCTGCCATCATCGAGGGCAGCAAGGTATTCTCGAAGGATCTGATGAAGAAGTACGGCATCCCCACTGCAAAGTATGAGGTATTCTCCGACAGTGCATCTGCGATAGAGTATATCAAGAAGGAAAACACCTATCCCACCGTTATCAAGGCAGACGGCCTTGCTCTGGGCAAGGGCGTTATCATAGCTCAGAACGAGGAAGAGGCTGTGACCGCAGTACATGAGATGATAGACGAACTCAAATTCGGAAAGTCCTCCGCTACGGTAGTAGTTGAAGAGTTCCTCACAGGCCCCGAGGTATCTGTGCTCTCATTCACCGATGGCAAGACAGTCGTTCCCATGATCTCCTCTATGGATCACAAACGCGCAAACGACAATGACGAGGGTCTCAACACCGGCGGAATGGGCACTATAGCTCCTAACCCCTACTATACCGATGAAGTGGCAAAGGAATGCATGGAAAAGATATTCCTCCCCACCATCGAAGCTATGAACAAGGAAGGCCGCACCTTCAAGGGATGCCTTTACTTCGGCCTTATGATAACAAAGAGAGGCCCCGTTGTAATTGAGTACAACTGTCGCTTCGGCGATCCCGAGACCCAGGTGGTTCTCCCTCTGCTCGACACTGATCTTTGCGATATATTCGAGGCCATATACAATGGCACTCTTGCAGATATCGACATAAAGTGGAAGAACGAGAGCTGCGCCTGCGTGGTCATGGCATCGGGCGGCTATCCCCTGTCCTATCCCAAGGGCATAGAGATGCACGGTTTTGATGAAAAGGGACAGGTAGACGGCGCATTCGTATACCATGCAGGCACTAAGTACGAAAACGGCAAGTTCCTCACCAACGGAGGACGTGTAATAGGCGTTACATCCACCGGTACAGACCTGCCTGCGGCTCTTGACAAGGCATATGCTGCCGTAAAGAAGATAAGCTTTGACGGTGCTCACTACCGCACCGACATCGGCAAGAGAGCACTTGCGGCGGTAAAGTCATGAACGAGATATTCAGACGCATAAGCGTCCGCAAATATACAGACCAGCCTGTTGAGCCCGAAAAGATAGAGCAGATACTCCGTGCGGCTATGGCTGCTCCCTCCGCAGGAAACCAGCAGCCTTGGGAATTCTATGTGGTACGGGACAAAAATGTCATAAAGGCACTTTCACAGTGCAGTCCGTATGCGGCGTGTGCTGCAAAGGCATCCGTTGTCATAGTGCCGTGCATGCGCACAAAGGGGCTTCGCTGGGAAAGGCTCGGAGCTATCGACCTGTCCTGTGCGGTGGAGAATATGCTGCTTGAGATAACCTCGCTGGGACTTGGCGGCGTATGGCTCTGTGTCACTCCCGAGACCGAGAGGATGGAGAAGGCAGATGCCGCTTTAGGGCTCGGTGATGATCTTCATGCATTCGCGATCATCCCCGTTGGTTACCCCGCAGAGGATCGCCCTCAGCAGGACAGGTTCGACGAGAGCAGGATACATTATATTGATTGAAAGGATATTATCATGAGCGATCTTAATATCGTATGCCTTGACCTTGAAGGCGTACTTGTACCCGAGATATGGATAGCATTTTCCGAGGCCAGCGGCATTCCCGAGCTCAAGCGCACCACACGCGATGAACCCGACTATGACAAGCTGATGAAGTGGCGCATAGGCATACTCAAGGAGCATGGTCTGGGTCTCAAGGAGATACAGGACACCATCGCAAAGATCGACCCCATCCCCGGGGCTAAGGAGTTCCTTGATTCCCTCAGGGAGATGACACAGGTCATAATCATAAGCGACACATTCACGCAGTTTGCAGCACCACTTATGAAGAAGCTCGGCTGGCCTACCATATTCTGCAATACCCTTGAGGTAGCGGACAGCGGCGAGATAACAGGCTTCCGCATGCGCTGCGAGCAGAGCAAGCTCTCCACCGTGAAGGCTCTGCAGTCCGTGGGCTTTGAGACTATCGCATCGGGCGACAGCTACAACGATCTTGGCATGATAAAGGCATCCAAGGCGGGCTTCCTTTTCAAGTCCACCGACAAGATAAAGGCAGACAATCCCGACCTGCCTGCCTTCGACACCTATGATGAGCTCCTTGCAGCCATCAAGACTGTACTGTGAGGCGATAGCCATGCATAGCCATTCACTGCTTTTCCCCCGTCCCCTGCCGATACACATCGGATTTGTCATAGTTGCGACACTTCTGATGGGGCTGTGCTATTTCAAGCGCAGACGCAGATATGAGCTTTTCCTGATAGTCGGTATAGTATCCACGCTGTTTGTCTATCTGACACCGCAGCCGCCCTGGTTCTATATCCTGGGCATCGAGGAAATAGCGCTCTTCGTCCTTGCGGTAATAGATATGCACAAGGTATACAAGGCTATCGACGAGAAGGAGAAGGCTAAAAAGGCCAAGGAAACGGAGACTGAAAATGAAGATAGCCCTGCTTGAAGAAAAGACCGTATCAAGCGGAGACATATCCACCTCGGAGTTTGACTCTCTCGGTGAGGTAGTACGCTATCCGCTGACACCGCAGGAGCTTGTGACAAAGCGTGCGGCAGACTGTGAGGCTGTCATAATAAACAAGACGCTCTTCACCCGTGAGGTCATTGAGCAGTGCCCCAGGCTCAGATACATAGGTCTGTGCGCTACGGGCTACAACAATGTTGACACCGAAGCGGCGCGTGAGCACGGCATAACCGTGGCAAATGTGCCCGCATATTCCACCGATGCGGTGGCAGAGCAGGTATTCTCATATATACTCTACTTTGCCAAGCGCATACATGAGCAGGCTTCATTCACCGCAGACGGCGGATGGATACGCTCGGATACCTTCTCGTATCTCGGGATACCTTCATTTGAGCTTGCGGGACGTACTCTCGGCATAGTAGGATACGGCAGCATAGGCAGCAAGGTGGCACGCATCGCGCGTGGCTTTGACATGAAGGTGCTGTGCTGTACGCGCACTCCCAAGAAAGCAGAGGGAGTGGTATTCACCGATATGGATACGGTATTCTCACAGTCCGACTTTATAACTCTGCACTGCCCTCTCACACCACAGACAGAACACCTTGCTAATGAGCGTATGTTCTCGCTGTGCAAAAAGTCGGCGGTATTCATAAATACATCAAGAGGCGGCGCCGTGGATGAATATGCGCTTGCCGATGCGCTGAAGTCCGGCAGGATAGCCGGAGCGGCACTTGATGTCATATCATCGGAGCCTATGAAAGCGGACAACCCGCTCTACGGCATAGATAACTGCATCATCACCCCTCACACGGGATGGGCACCCCGTGAGACCCGGGAAAGGCTCATAAAAACAGCGGCGGACAATCTCAGGCAGTTCATCGCAGGCACGCCTGTGAACACCGTATGCTGACAGGAGATCATTATGTTTGATATAACCAAGAAAAAAAGGATCGTCATAAAGATAGGGACTTCCACCCTGACGCATCACCGCACAGGCAGGCTGAATATCCGCCGCACGGAGCGGTTCGTAAAGATACTTGCGGACATACAGAACACAGGCAGAGAGCTCATACTCGTTTCATCGGGCGCTGTAGCCATGGGACTTTCCAAGATGAACCTCAACGAGAAGCCCTCGGAGACTGTCATGAAACAGGCATGTGCCGCTATCGGCCAGTGCGAACTGATGTACTTCTATGACAAGCTGTTCGGTGAATACAACATAAACGTGGCACAGATACTTCTGACCAGATATGTGCTCGAAACACCGCGCAAAAACAATGTTGAGAATACGATGCAGAAGCTCCTCGAACATGGCGTGATACCCATAGTCAATGAGAACGACACTGTGGCTATAGATGAGCTTGAGCTTGAAATGGGCGAGAACGACACGCTTGCCGCTCATGTGGGCAGCATATGCAAGGCCGACCTGCTCATCATCCTTTCGGACATAGACGGTTTCTTTGACGGTGACCCGAGGTCTAATCCGGATGCAAAGCTCATACCCGTTATAGACAAGATAGATGACCACATCCGCTCCCTTGCGGGGTCTGCGGGTACTTCCCTCGGTTCGGGCGGCATGATAACAAAGATAAACGCCGCAGAGATAGCAATGTCATCAGGCTTTGACATGGCGATACTCAACGGCAGACGTCCCGAAAATCTCTACGATTTCTTCGATGGCAAGGAGATCGGCACAATATTCACGGCTAAATAAATTCGGCGGGGTCTCCCCCGCCGTTTTGTTATACGTTATACATAGTAGCCGCGCATTTTGCCCTTTCCCTTGATCTCATCGGTGACCTTTTCCTTGTAGGCGTAGGTATCCTTGATCTGTTCATATGTCCGCTTTGTGATATGTATCTTCATCGCTGTGCCGGTACTCTCCATCCTGCTCGCCACATTCACGGTATCGCCCCATATATCGTATATGAATTTTATCTTGCCGATAACACCCGCCACAAGCTCTCCTGAGTTTATGCCTATCCTTATCTCTATAGGGAAGTCTGCGGTCTTGTTGAATTCCTCGATATCCTCGAGCAGACCCTTTGCAAAGTGCACCATCCTGTATGCGCCGTCATTATCCGCATCCTCCGTAAGCCCCGAGGCTGCCATATACGCATCGCCTATGGTCTTGATCTTTTCTATTCCCTCACGCTCTGCGCGCTCGTCGAACATGGTTATCATACGGTTGAGCATATTTACGGTGCTCTCTGCGCTCATAGTGCTCGTCATCTGTGTAAAGTTCACCACATCCGTGAACAGCACCGTGGCATTGGGATAGCGCATGGATATGGTCTTGTCCGGATCATCAGCAAGCTCACGGGCTACATTCTCGGGAAGTATATTCAGCAGGAGATGCTCCGCCTTTTCATTTGCCACGCGAAGCTCCTGTGTGCGCTTGTCAACGGTGGTCTCAAGCTCCTTCTGATAGTTTTCCATTATTTCTATCTCGAGCTTATGCGCCCTGTCTACTGTCCTGTTCATCTCCTGTATGGAGAACACATATAAAACGATAGATATTCCCACCGTAGACAGTACCGCGCCGCGTATCTCTCCTCCCGAGAGGAGCTGCGCCGCTATCATTATCATGGGCAGTACGATGCATATCGTTATGGGAACGCGTATTGCCCGGGAAAACCTGCTGTAATGGTGTATAACGCAGGAAAGCTGCAGTATCATCGTGATGAACGGGAATATATAGTTTACATAATAGAAGCTGCCGCGGTAATAATCGTTGTTCGCATCCCAGCCGTAATACTGATTGGTAAACTGTGATATGACAAGCAGCGCAACGGCTATCAGCAGAGTTATGTCTATCACCTTCAGACGGGTGGGATATTTTTCAAGCCCTGCTTCCTGAGTGAAAAGATCCTTGAGGTAAAAATTCATACAGGCTATCATGGTAAGGCCGAAGAAATAGTCAAGGAATTTGACCGCCCGCACCTGAAATATCATATCCGAATGGTCAACAGACATCCACAGGAAATACATCCTGTTTGCGGCAAGATACAGCACCGAATTTATCTCAAGAAGAAGTATCGCCGTCCTGCGGCGTTTTGACAGATTTTTGGGCAGGAGCGTAAGAAAAGCCAGTACAGTACATATACCCTGCAGGAAAAGCATCAGATCAGTCTGATGGTTTGCCACATATATCATTAGCTCTTTCATGATGTGCTCCTTTCCCGGTATTCGCGGCATACTGTCCCTTATTATAGTATAATAAAAGCATTTAACAAATAATGAACATATATGTCCTTGATGTCAATGTCATTAGCCTGTCCCTCGGTGCCGTTTCGCTTCATGTCATTAGCTTTAGCTCTCACAAGCTGCATAGTGGACTTAAAGCGTGAGATCTGTTTGTTCAT
>JAFPPJ010000414.1 GCA_017410745.1 Oscillospiraceae bacterium | reverse complement strand
CATCGCGTTCGCAACTATCTCGGGCGCCATGAAAAGTCCCTGATAAAGCTGCCTGTTCACGTCAAGGGAAGCGCCCGCCTCTCTGCCCACGCCGGGACAGGTGAGCCTGTAGGATACCTTCTCGATAAGCTCCTTGCTTCCTGCGATGTATCCGCCCATAGGAGCGATGCCGCCGCCGGGGTTCTTTATCAGCGAGCCGACGATGATATCCGCTCCCACCGAAAGGGGCTCTGTGCGCTCCACAAATTCACCGTAACAGTTGTCCACCATCACGATGATGTCGGGATTTGCGCCCTTTGCCGCCTTGACTATCTCGGCTATGCCCGCCACCGTAAGGGAGGGGCGCAGGGAATATCCCCTTGAACGCTGTATGTATGCGAGCTTTGCATTCTTTACCTTCTTGAATATTTCTGCCACGTCGGGCTTGCCGTCGGGTGTAAGCTCCACCTGATCGTATTCTATGCCGAAGTCAGCAAGAGAGCCCTCGCCCTTTCGTATGCCTATGACCTCCTCAAGCGTGTCATAGGGTCTGCCCGTGAGAGATACCATCCTGTCGCCCGTGCGAAGCACGCCGAACAGTGCGGTGCATATAGCAGCCGTGCCCGATGCTATGCTGTGACGCACAAGAGCATCCTCCGCTCCCACCGCCTGTGCGAATACCGCATCAAGGGTGTCACGTCCTATATCGCCGTAGCCGTAGCCCGTGCTGCCTTTGAGACAGGCATCCGATACCTTGTTGTCGATGAATGCCTTCAGTACCTTTTCGCCGTTGTATCTTGCCACACGGTCTATCTCCCTGAAAGCGGCCTCACTTTCGCTTTCAGCCCGTGCCGCTGCCCTGAGCAGCCTTTCCTCTATCTCAAAACCCTTTGCCGAAACAGGCTTAGGGTCAAAGATCTCCGCCATTGTTATCTTCCTTCCGTTTCCTATACTGATCTGTCGGGGAACTAACGGTTCCCTTTATCTCCGTGATCTATCATCTCAGTGCCGAGCACCGCTGCCGAAAGCCCGAGCACGGACATGATGACTATTGCAATGAATGCCAGAAAGCCAAGTCTTTTCATTTACTCATCCTCCTGTGTCATGTCATCGGTATCCTCCGATTTATCCTCCGTTCCGTCCTGTTTGTTGACTTCGGAGTACGGCGGATAGTGTGATATCGCCACACCGTCCTTGTCGAGCCATCCCTGCTCATCGAAGAATTCCTCAAGACATATTCCCTTTTCCATTATCTGCTTTGCGTAATATACCCCCACGAACCTGAAATGCCACGGCTCATAGTTTATTCCCGTGTAACTCGTCTTCCCCTCGGGATAGCGCAGGATGAAGCCATACTCCGCGCAGTGCTCCATCAGCCATGCATATGCCTCGGTATTCTTGAAGCCGTCATCATCCATGCTCGTGTATTCGTCCGACATTATGTCCGCTGCAAGTCCGCAGTTATGCTCGCTGTATCCGGGGAGCTGCACCTCAAGTGCGGTATCCGCCTCGGCATCTTCGCGGCTCATGCCCTTTCTGTCCATGCGGTCCTGTACGCTTCTCTCGAACAGGTCTGCCTGATATGTATTATTGCGGAACGCGGACACCATGACAAGATGTACCCCGTCCCTGTCCGCCGCTTCGAACATCGCTCTCGCATATTTGCCCATGCGGCTGTCCATATAACAATCTTTGGTGCTCTTATATACAAGCTCCACGTCTATGGAGTTGGAATACTCCGAGGGTACGGGGTTCTTGCTGTTTACAAGGAACATCGCCCATGCATTGTCAGCCTCCGCGGGGTCACCCGCAGGCGTGAGCTTGGGCTTCTCCTCCTCCACAGGCTTCACCTCGGCGGTCTGTACCGTCT
>JAFPPJ010000413.1 GCA_017410745.1 Oscillospiraceae bacterium | reverse complement strand
GGCAATTCAGCGTGAAACGAGGCATCACATCAACAGTGTATCGCTTGGATATTTCCTTCCGAAATTTCACATGAGTATAAAAATATAAGCACAGGGATCGTAGTTTTTCCTGTGCTTTATCTCATTTTCTGTTGTTTACCGCATCAAAACCCGAATATATGTGCATATATACGAATTTTCAAAGCAATTTTGTGCAATATGCCAAATCACCCGAGTATATCAAGCACGGTCTCTGCAAATGCGGCAGGGTCGTCATACTGCGGCGAATGTCCGCAGCCTTCTATCACATAGAAGCCCTTTGACGGGGCGTTTATCCTATCATGATATTCCTTTGCGCATACCGTAGGACACGTCCAGTCATATTCGCCCATGATGATATCAACAGGCACCTGGTAATCGCAGTATTCGTTCATATCATCGTTGATCGAAGACATGAGCCCTTTCTGCATATCAATAAACTTTTCTATATCCATCTGACGGAAGAAATAGCGCAGATCCGCAAGTCCCATATACGGTGACGATATGCCCATCCATATCGTATTTGCTTCTTTTGGTGCTTTATGATATTTGCCCGTGAAGCTTCTGACTGCCATCATTTTTTGGAGATCTTCCGTATCTGCCTGATACTCAGACCATGCCTTCTCCATTTTTGCGGTATCATCTCCCGCCGCCTTGGCCAGCGTGAGCGCATCCTCATAGGAGCGCTGTTCATCATCGGTGGAGTTTACCATCTGACCAACACCTATATAATGAGATACCTTATCCGGATGATCGTATACATAGCGTGCGCCAAGATATGTCCCGTAGGAATGACCCATGATAACGACCTTGTCCTGACCGTAGCGCTCTCGCATCATATCCACAAGTTCATCAAGGTCGGAAAGTGCCCTGTCAAAGCTGACCGTGTCATTGTTCCCGTCAATGCTCTTGTTGTGCTCATAGGTGCGTCCAGCACCTCTCTGATCCCAGCTGACAAAGGTATACCTTTCTTCTATACCGTCTGTGAACATATAGGTCACAAAGGAATCCGAACTGCCCGGCCCTCCGTGAAGGTATATGATCACGGGATTCGATACATCGTCCGAGCGGATGTGTATATACTGCTCCATACCCCCGAGAGTCACATACATACCCGTATCGGCGGAGTTCTCTCCTGTGACCTTGTGCTTATTGTAGTTTATCCCCTTTGATATGAACATCACTGCAAGGAACAGTACCATAACGACTGCCAGGAAAATAACGAATATCTTCATTGTCTTCTTCACTAACCTTACAAGCTTACTGTCAAATGATATGGAATATATCAAACGTATCTCCCCCTTTTCCATTATCATTGTATCACATCAAACTTTAAAAAGTCTTTAAATCATCCTTATCTATTTCTTGTAATTTTCTTATCTGTCGGATCTTTGTGAAACGATAGTCAGCCATGCAGGCAGCGCCGCCATTGGATTGTACTGCGGATCGTTTATATGCATAAGCCTTTCGCTGCTTTGCCGTATCAGCTCATCATATGTATACCAGAAAGACGCATCGACCGCTTCAAGCTCAGCCATTTCCCTGACGGTAAGCCCTGCGGATATATTTGCATTCACCAGATCCTGCACCCGCCAATGACATGACGGCATAGTATCACTATAAGCCTTGCATATCTTCGGCTCTTTCCACGGTTCACCTGTAAACGGCCGATTAAAGGGATGGATATCGAACATTACCGAGAACCCGCCGGGTGCGAGCACTCTGCTGATATTGCGGTACATTTCATCAAGATCGGGTATCCATGAATGTGTGCCGTTTGATGTATATACCATATCATAGCTGCCGCTCTCTATATGTGACAATTCCATAGTGTTGTCACACACAAACTCTATGTCAAGCCCCAGCTTCTGCGCGATGCAGGCGGCATTCTCAAGCTGTCTCTCGCTTATATCGGAGGATGTGACTTTTGCCCCCAGAAGTGCAAATGCAAATGCCGCATGATTGTCCCCGCTCGAGGGCAGCAATATCCTTTTGCCGCTCATATCGGGAACAAACTTGCCAATAATGTCATACACCTTCGGGTGGAAGGCTGTCTCGGGGCTCTTTACCAGCGCATCTATCCTCTCATCAGTCCGCAGTGATCTGTACCACTGTGAATCAGCAGTTTCGTTCCATCCGTCCTTTACCTGTCTGAGCCAGTCTTCCATATTATC
>JAFPPJ010000412.1 GCA_017410745.1 Oscillospiraceae bacterium | reverse complement strand
GTTCTACCATTCCAAGGAATACAGCATACGCCCCATCGTAGACCGTGTGGGCGGCGGCGATGCCTTTGCGGCAGGCGTGATATGCGGCCTGCTCGACGGCAAGGATATGAAGGCAGCCCTTGAATTTGGCGTAGCTGCATCCGCTCTCAAGCACACCATACCCGGCGACTTCAACTTTGTCACCCGCAAGGAGGCAGAGACTCTTGCAGGCGGTGATGCATCCGGCAGAGTTCAGCGATGACCGCCGGGCACCGGGCAAAGCCCGGAGTTACCCGCCGGACAAAGCCCGGTATTACCCGGGACGCATTGGCAGTGACCTTGCAGTACTATCCTCGGAGCATAGGAATGAGCTTACACCTACGGCAGAAAAAAATTTATAAAATAACCACTTGACATTTATGCCGCGATAGTCTATAATGTTATAAAGCGTTGACGGAGGAAGTCAGCCCGAATACCAATGATACAGAGAGCGTGTCCCATCGGCTGCGAGGATGCGTATCATTCACGGGTGCGATACCACCTCCCGAGTCTGTCCAATCAACAGCGGGTTTGCCGTCGTTACCGGCACAATGAGGCTTCCCTCCACAGGGGAGTGAATCAGGGTGGGACCGCAGTAATACCATAGTATTGTTGCCCCTGACGGATCACCGTCGGGGGCTTTGTGTTTTTTTGTCGATAAGGAGTGATGGCATGGATACTAATGAGAGCAGAGAGAAGCTTCGCAGACTTGCGGACGGGCTGTCATATCTTGCAGTTTTCAGAGGTCTGCTCAGGCTCACCACTATGTCGAGCCTGCACCGTATGCTTGAAGACCCCACACCCGATAATGTGGGTCAGTTCGCACATAATCTCTACTGTCACCGTGCGAATCTGTCGGACTATATACTCAAGGCCGCATACGAGGACGAGAACCCGTACATAATGAAGAAGGCGCGCAGGGAGACTGTTCCCTTTGTAATGGAGCGCGCAGTGGACAATGAGCTGCTCATACTCGAGCAGGTCAGCATGATCACTCCGGGGGATATAAGCTCCGCTATGGGTGAATATCTCAGACTTCCCGAATGGGAGAATACCAAGCATGATTTCCGCGCCATGTACAAGAAGCGCATAGACGATATATTCACCAAGGGCACAGGAATGTTTGCCAAGTATACCACCTTCATGATAAAGGGCAAGGAACTCGTACCGGTGCTCTCGCCCGATCCGCAGAGACTTTGCGACCTGCATGAATATGCAGAGCAGAGACGTCTTGTGGAGGACAATACCAAGGCACTGCTCGAGGGTCTCCCTGCTGCCAACTGCCTCCTCTACGGAGATGCAGGCACCGGCAAATCCTCCACGGTCAAGGCTCTGGCGAATGAGTACGCAGAGAAGGGGCTTCGCCTTATCGAGATGAAGAAGCCGCAGCTGCATATGCTGCCCGATATACTTGAAAGAATAGCAGATGACCCGCTGAAATTCATCATATTCATCGACGATCTTTCCATTTCCGAGGACGATCAGGACTTCTCCATGCTCAAGGCTGCACTTGAGGGCTCAGCGGCTGCCCGTGCGGCAAACACCGTTATATACGCCACATCCAACAGGCGGCATCTTGTGAGGGAGAGCTTCTCATCGAGGACAGGCGATGATATCCATGCGGGCGATACACGTCAGGAGCTTGCATCCCTTTCCGAAAGATTCGGCCTCAGAGTCACATTCCTCAGACCCGACAAGGAGACATATCTGAGGATCGTGTCCCACCTTGCCGAGAAGTACGGTGTGGATATGCCGGAGGAACAGCTTTTCGAGCAGGCTGAGGCCTTCGCGCTCAGAAGGAGCGGCAGGAGCGGCAGAGCTGCAAAGCAGTTTGTCGAGATGCTCGTATCGAACAGCAGGAAATAGTGCTCAGTGATCTATGGACAGTAGACAGTGGACAGCTTAACGGCTGCCCGTGAACATAAAGGAACACCCATATACAGTAAGGAGAGATAGTTATGTTAAAGCTTACGCTCAAAGACGGCTCTGTAAGAGAAGCCGCAGCAGGAACGCCCGCGTATGAGGTCATCAAGGAGATAGGCATGGGTCTGTACAAGGCTGCATGCGTTGTCAAGCTCAACGATGTTGTATGCGACCTGAGAACTCCCATCACAGAGGACTGCACCTTTGAGGTGCTCACATTCGATTCCAAGCACGGCAAGGCTGCCTTCTGGCACACTGCCTCCCATCTGCTCGCACAGGCTGTAAAGAACCTCTATCCCGAGGCAAAGCTTGCAAGAGGCCCCGCTACCGAAAACGGCTTCTACTATGATTTCCAGGTGGAGAAGCCCTTTACTCCCGCAGACCTTACCAAGATCGAAGCAGAGATGAAGCGCCTTGCAAAGGAAGGCTACGAGCTCGAACGCTTTGAGCTCTCACATGATGAGGCTGTAAAGCTCATGCAGGAGAAGAACGAGACCTTCAAGCTCGAACTTATCGAGAAGCATGACAGCAAGGGCGAGAAGCTCAGTTTCTACAAGCAGGGCGATTTCGTGGATCTGTGCGCAGGCCCTCATATCATGAACGTTGCTCCCATCAAGGCAGTGAAGCTCACACAGTGTACGGGTGCATACTGGGGCAAGGCAGAGGACGGCATCATGCTGTCAAGAGTATACGGCACTGCATATCCCAAGGCATCTATGCTCGATGAGCATCTCAAGGCTATGGAGGAAGCAAAGCTCCGTGACCACAACAAGCTCGGCAGAGAGCTGGAATATTTCACCACGGTAGACTATATCGGACAGGGTCTCCCCATCCTTCTCCCCAAGGGCGCAAAGGTCATCCAGACGCTCCAGAGATGGATTGAGGACGAGGAGTACAAGCGCGGCTATCTGCTCACAAAGACACCTTATATGGCAAAGCGCGACTTGTATAAGATATCCGGTCACTGGGATCATTACCGCGACGGTATGTTCATCCTTGGCGACCCGGATGACGAGGAGAAGGAATGCCTCGCACTCCGCCCCATGACATGCCCCTTCCAGTATCAGGTATTCCTCAACAGGAAGCGTTCCTACAGAGACCTTCCCATGAGGCTCAATGAGACATCCATCCTCTTCCGCAACGAGGACAGCGGTGAGATGCACGGCCTTATCAGAGTAAGACAGTTCACTCTCTCCGAGGGACATCTTATCATCAGACCCGAGCAGCTCGAAGAAGAATTCCGCGGCTGTCTCGACCTTGCAAAGTACTGCCTCGAGACACTCGGCCTTGCTGAGGATGTAAGCTATCGCTTCTCCCAGTGGGATCCCGCAAACCCCAACAACAAGTACGAGGGCACTGCAGAGCAGTGGGATGAGTCTCAGGGCGTAATGAAGAAGATACTTGACCATATCGGCATCGACTACGAGGTAGGTATCGATGAGGCTGCATTCTACGGCCCCAAGCTCGACATCCAGATAAAGAACGTATTCGGCAAGGAAGATACGCTCATCACCATCCAGATAGATATGCTCCTGGCAAAGAAGTTCGGCATGGAGTATGTTGACAAGGACGGCAAGATGAAGACCCCCTATATCATACATCGTTCCTCCCTCGGCTGCTACGAGAGAACGCTCGCACTCCTTATCGAGAAGTATTCGGGCGCACTCCCCATGTGGATCGCTCCCGAGCAGGTGCGCATACTCCCCATCAAGCCCGAGCACAACGACTATGCGTATGATATAAAGGACAAGCTCGATGCACAGGGCATCAGAGTAGAGGTAGACTTCGAGGACGACAATATCGGCACGAAGATCAAGCGCGGCAGATATGACAGGATACCCTATCTCTTCATCATCGGCGACAACGAGGTAAATGACGGCACTGTTACGATACGTTCGAGGAAGAACGGCGATCTCGGTGCATTCCCCGCTGCTGATGCGATAGCAAGGATAGTCTCCGAGGACAGATCCAGATCAAGAGATAACTGAGGTAATGCAGATGCAGCTTGAACCCTATTCGCGCAAGGTATTCTACTACGAGACCGACAAGATGGGCATCGCCCACCACTCCAACTACATCAGATGGTTCGAGGAAGCGCGCACTATGCTCATAGAGCACGCAGGCCTCCCCTTTGAGACAGTAGAGGAGGAGGGGCTCATGTGTCCGGTGCTGTCAGCCGAATGTGAGTACCTTATCCCCTTCAGATTTGATGAGAGATTCATTATCAAGGCGTATATCCCCGACTTCGGAAAGATACGCTTCACCGTCACCTATGAGGTATACGGCGAAGACGGCAGGCTCCATGCAAAGGGGCTAACCACCCACTGCTTCGTTGACACCGATCTCAAGCCGGTGAGGATAAAGAACTCCCATCCCCATGTATATGATATATACAGCCAGATAAGTGCCGCAGGCGAAAAGCTCTACGGCTGAAGCGATGATCGTCCCGCATCATGCGGGGCGATTTTTCAGAAAGGAACGATCATGATATCACAGCGTTTGTCACTGCTCCGCAAAAAGATGGCAGAGCATGATCTTGATGCATATATCGTCACATCCGCCGACCCTCATTCATCGGAATATGTGTCCGACCATTACAAGTGCAGGGAATATATCACGGGCTTCACAGGCTCGGCAGGCACAGCGCTCATCACCCGTGACAAGGCATATCTTTGGACAGACAGCAGATACTTCCTGCAGGCAGCAGCCGAGCTCCCGGAAGAGTATGAGCTCATGAAGATGCTCGAAAAGGGCGTGCCTATGCTGTCCGAATTCATAAATGACACTCTTGCCGGCAAAAGGGTAGGTGCAGATGGCAGGACAGTCACCGCAGCGATGGCACAAAGGCTCAGATGCATACTTGTTCCCGACCTTGACCTGATAGGCGAGATATGGGAAGACCGTCCCGCCGATGATATGCACACGGTGGAGGAGCTCGATACCGCTGTATGCGGTGAGAGCCGCACCGACAAGCTGAGACGGGTGCGGGAGAAGCTGGGGGACAAGACTTTGCTCGTATGCGCATCCGATGAATGTGCATGGCTGTATAACTACCGTGCGCCGGGGAAGATATACGACCCCATCCCGTCGGCATATTCCATCGTGTCCGCAGACAGGGCAAGGCTCTATCTGTCGGGCGTTATGACCGACAAGCTGCGCCGATCCCTTGATGCGGACGGCGTGGAGATATGCCCCTATGAGGACATTGACCGCGACGTAAAGGCCATAAGCGGCACTATAAGCGCAGACAGCAGCGTGGTGAACTCATATCTTTCCGGGCTGTGCGCCAATAAGAAGGATGAGCCTTCGCCCATCGGCATAATGAAGGCGGTGAAGAACAGCACGGAGCAGCAGGGCTTCATTGATGCGCATATCGCAGACGGCACCGCCCTCACTAAATTCATATGCAATATCAAGAAGCTGTGCCGTGAGGGGCGCATAACATCCTATACGGAGCTTGATGCTGTAAAGGACATGGAGATGTACAGAGGACAGCAGCATGGATATATAGGCCCCTCCTTTGCCACTATCGCGGCATATGGCCCTCACGGAGCGATAGTGCACTATGACCCCGACGAGAACACAAATATCCCCTGCGAAGCGCACAGCTTCCTCCTAGTTGATACGGGCGGACAGTACAGCTGCGGCACCACCGACGTGACCCGCACGATATCGCTGGGTACGCTCACCGATGAGGAGAAGCGGGCGTATACTGCGGTGCTCAGAGGAAATCTCGCCCTGGGTGCAGCGGTGTTCCCGGAGAAGGTGACAGGCTCCAATCTCGATGTGCTTGCCCGTATGCCCCTCTGGGAGAACGGTCTTGACTACGGCCACGGCACTGGTCACGGTGTAGGCTTCATCTCATGTGTGCATGAAGGCCCCAACGCAATACGCCTGCGCCGTGCGGACACCCCCTTTGAAGAAGGTATGGTCACATCCAATGAGCCCGGGGTATATATCACGGACAAGTTCGGCATAAGGCTCGAGAACCTGATACTTTGCCGCCGCGGTGGTGAGATGTATCACTTCCTGACGCTGACCCTTGCCCCCTTTGACAGGGATGCGATAATAGCGGATATGCTCACCGACCGTGAGAAGAAGCTGCTCAATGACTATCACAGACGAGTATACGACACCCTTGCTCCCCGCCTTACAGCGGAGGAAGCACAGTGGCTCGCAGCCGAAACAGCCCCGATAGAATAATTATATCATGGGTGCAGACCCGTGTCAAACGCCTTTATATCGCGATTTTTGGCGGTTTTTGAGCGATTTTGATGGGGTATACCCCCGAAAAAACAGGAAAACGGTGATATTGTGATGCGAGATCATAATATCACCGTTTCCTATATAGAAAATTTGTGGGGGGATTTGTGCAGGTCGTACATCACTCGGTGATGTACTCATTGTCGGGATTGGGCCACAGACGGTACATAGGGCCGTTGGCACCTCTGCCCTGGGAGTTGCCCGCCCATATCTCTATGGCGTTGGTGTCCGAGCGTACACATATGAGCCACTTGTCTGTTATAGAGCCGTCGGGCTTGCCTGAGCCGGGATCGAGCAGCTTCTTGGTCTGGCGATGCTTGTGGCAGGACATCTTGATAAATACCTTGCCCTCGCACATCTTGTTGTGCTTGTAGTTCTCGAAGCCCTCGAAGTTGTTGAGCAGGTCAACGAACTTGTCGCGGGACTTGTTGCTCTCTGTGCCCGTCCAGCCCCAGTCCTGATTCTTGTGCTTTATATCCGTGGAGCCGTACATTCTTGCCACGGTGTATACCCTGTATCTTTCGTAGCCGTTTTCCTTGGTGTAGCCGTCATTTACGGTGGTCTCTACCGTAAAGCCGTTCTTGGGGATATAGAAGTTGTCATCCACGTTCTCGGTGGCAACTATGAAGTTCACGGCCTCGTATATCATTCTTGCGTTCTCTACGTCTGCCCTCTTCTGAGCCTTCTCGATGTACTTGGTCAGACCCGATACGAGTATCGCGGAAAGCACCGAGACTATCGCGATAACGACGATGAGCTCTATGAGAGTAAAGCCTCTGACCTTTCGCCGTCGGATATCCTTCATCATCTTGTTCACGTTATTCATCATAATGATCGCCTCGCTGACTTCCTTGATCCCTGAGCATAAACCAAAAACCGTTCCAGGATGTCCTGAAACGGTGCCGTACACTAAGTGTCAAAAGTGCAGCTGGCTGCCATTTCAGGCCCTATAGCTTTGCGTCACACGGTTTCCCGCGCTTTGCTAATATTTTGATAATATTATACATTAAAACGCAATAATTGTCAAGCATATTTCAATTCTTGCAGCTTTGCTGCCGCAATTTCTGCACAATGCACAACTCATAGACAATCATTTGTGATATCGCACAAATACCAACACAAAAACGCCGCTTCTTTTGGAGACGGCGCTTTTGTGGGTTTAAGGAAGTTTTAAAAACGGAGATGTCATTGAAGTGCCCTCATGGGAGGGGGAGGAACTGTTCCTCATACGATCCGTGATTCCTCGTGTCTGGTGCTTCGCACCATATCTGAAAACTGCCGTCCTGTTGTACGGGGGCTCTGCAAGATATTGCCGCTCATGATCGGATGTGCGGTCTCACTGCAGACTCATCTGTACCTGAAGTAACGGCTGCGTTGATCCCGATCATCTGTGTTAGCCATAATCATTCATGCTCATATGCATCACTCCCGGTAAAGCCCGTGCGGATAACAAAAAATCCGCTTCCGACATAGCCAAAAGCAGATACAATGATACCATCTACGGATGATATAACAAATTCTGCAACTGGCTGCCATTTCAGGCCCTATAGCTTTGCGTCACACGGTTTCCCGTGCTTTGCCTTTGTTATTGACTTGATTATAACATATGGGCGCCGCCGTGTCAAGGGGATAATGAAATTTTCTTTTCACAAACATTATTAAAAATTATTGTACATAATGCATAAATTCATCGCGCTAATACAGCACTGCATTATACGTCCGGGTCTGAGAAGAAGGAAATCGGTGTCATGCTGCATTGTATACAAACGAAATATAATATTAACAATAATATCTATAAATATTACATATTAAATATTAATATTATGATATAATAT
>JAFPPJ010000411.1 GCA_017410745.1 Oscillospiraceae bacterium | reverse complement strand
GTTTATATATGCGCTCCCTGCGGTGTATTCCCGCTATCGTGAGATATCCGTCGTATCCGCGCGGATCATGGCGGCATGCATCTCGGTATTTGCGGTGGGGGCGTGCATCTTCACCTGCTTTTTCAGCGTGAATGAGACAAAGGATATAGTCACTCCCGCATCCGTGATACACGGCATCGGTTCTGCACTTGGCTTTATGGCATTGCTTGCCGTGCCGCTGCTCGTGTCGATGCTGTCATACAAGGGCGGCGAAAGGGGCATATCCGTTCTCGGTGCGGTATCCTTTGCGCTGGCGCTAATATCCTTCGTGCTGTTTGTGATGTCGGACAAGGACAGTTTTGCGGGTACGGTGATCGACAATGAGGGCATATGGGAAAGGCTGTGTCTTATCTTTATGTATCTCCCGCTTTTCGCAGAATGCATACACGCACGAGGTCAGTCGGTATAGAAGCCGCGCTCGTTTTCATCTACCGGCATTTCCTTTACGCGCATATTCTCTATATGCACATATGTGCCCCGCTCTATGGCGAGTATCACGCTGTCTATCTGATCTTCCCTGCCCTGTATCTCCATGGTGACAGTGCCGTCGCTCTCGTTTTTGCACCATCCCGTGCAGCCGTATCTTGCGGCTGCATTTTCTGCTCTCCACCGGAAGCCTACGCCCTGTACGCTCCCGTAGAATATGATATGCCTGCGTAGCATGCTATCCCTCATTCACTGTTTATCAGACTGCGTATCGCCTCCGCAGTCTGTTTTGTTTCTTCCTCGAACTCACGGGCGGATATCCTCAGTGCGCCGCTGCCGAGTATGATGAGCTGCTCCGCATAGTCGGAGGTGGCAACTCTTATCCTGCGTGCCTTCGGGCGCAGCTCATGAGCCGCACGCTCGATGTACATATCCGCAGTCTCCGCTTCCTTGGTATACACCACCGTGATATTGTTCACCCGCTCGATCCGCCGCTCCTCGCTGGTGCGGTATGCATCGAACACGAGTATGGTCTCACAGCCATTGAAGCCCGTATAGTTTATGAGTATATCCGTCAGGCGCTTTCGTGCAAGATCGAGATTGTCCCGTGCAAGGGCTTTGAGCTCATCCCACGCGAATATGAGATTATAGCCGTCCGCTATGAGGTAATCCTTGCCGTCGGGATCTGTCTTCGGGCGATGCACCTTGGTGCCGGGAGCGGGCTCACGCCGCATTGCATAGCGCTTGGGACGCTCTATTTTGCCGTAGGTGCGCTCGAATATCGCCATCAGCTCGTCATCGCTGTACAGCCTTGCCTTGAACTGTGCCACCTGTGCAGGCGTAACGACGGGCTCTGCAGGCTCGCTGCTCTCCTCCGTATGCATATAGTCGCGCACCATATCCCATCGTATCACTGTGCCCGCGCCGTGTATGCAGAACACGCTGTCGGGGGAGTTAGCAAGGTCTGCGGTGGGGTCATAGGCGGCAGCCTCTATCACGCTTTCGGCATCCCTGCAGGGCTTGTACCCGTCAAAGGCGGTGATGAGCGAGCCGCTGCCGCCGGTATAGCTGCGCACCTCCCGCATATAGTGGGACAGCCCCGACATAGGCGCACTGCCTGTTATCACCGCATCGCTGCCCGATATATCGGGCGGGGACATCTGCGCATCCATGCGCTGCAGATCGGTAAGGGCGCG
>JAFPPJ010000410.1 GCA_017410745.1 Oscillospiraceae bacterium | reverse complement strand
GGCATCATCCGTGCGGCAGTGGAGACTGTGGCGGAGAACACCTCCGACGGGGTGACCGCTCCCTTGTTCTATATGGCGATATTCGGTGCGGCAGGCGGTATGCTGTACAAGACCGTGAATACCATGGATTCCATGATAGGCTACAAGAATGAGAAATATGCCGATCTAGGCTTTACGGCGGCGCATCTTGACGATATAATGAACTTCATCCCGTCAAGGCTGACTGCTCTGCTTATGATAGCATCTGCCGCAGTGCTGCGCCTTGATGCGAAGAATGCATACAGGATATGGAGACGTGACCGCAGGAACCATGCATCGCCTAATTCCGCACAGACTGAGTCGGTATGTGCGGGTGCGCTCCATCTGCGCCTTGCAGGGGATGCGGTATACTCGGGCAAGGTCGTTAAGAAGCCATATATAGGCGATGATGACCGCAGTATCGAGGCAAAGGATATTGTGCGTGCGAACAGGCTGATGTATATGACATCGGTGCTCATGCTGATACTCTGCTGCGGGGCAAGGGCGGCTGTACTGTTCATATTAGCGGGAGGCATCGGATGATACGTCACGGCGGTAATATATGGGGGAAGGACGTGCTCGACTTCTCTGCGAATATATCTCCATTTCTGCTTCCTGCAATAAAGGAGGCGGTGAGGGCTTCTGCGGATATGATAAATGTCTATCCCGACCCGTACTGCACTGCACTTGCGGAGAGCATAGGCAGATATGAAGGAGTGCCCGCCGACAGGATAGTATGCGGGAACGGCGCTGCCGACCTGATATACCGCATAGTGCGGGCGATAAGCCCTAAGAAGGCTGTTATAATGCAGCCGACCTTCACGGAGTATGAGAAGGCGCTGAGGGAGGCGGGATGCGATATATCCTGCTGCACGCTGCTGCATGAAAACGGATTTGTGCCCGATAAGTCATTGCCCGATATGATAGACAGCGATACGGATATCGTATTCATATGCAGTCCGAACAATCCGACGGGGATAGTATGCCCCGAAGACATACTCATTGCCGCGGCGGAGAAATGCGTCCGGAGCGGTGCGGTGCTTGTCTGCGATGAATGCTTCATGGGATTCGTGCTTCCCGAAAGGCGTGCATCGCTGCGTGATATAATGAACAGGAACAGCATCGTGCTCAAGGCATTCACCAAGATATTTGCGATGCCCGGGCTACGGCTCGGATATGCAATTTTCGGCGATGAGGGCATCGCAGAAAGAGTGCGCTCATGCGGACAGTGCTGGAGCGTATCTGTGCCGGCACAGGCGGCAGGCATCGCGGCGATGGAGCATATTTCCGAGATAGAGGATATACCGCAGTATATCGCGCGGATGCGGGAATATATATACACGAAGATGGATGATATCGGCATAGAGTATATCAGGTCGGATGCGAACTTTATACTGTTTCGGGCAGAAGAGGGACTTGAGCGGCGTATGCTCGGAAAGGGCATAATGATACGCTCGTGCGAGGATATGCTGACAAGCGGATATTACCGCACTGCTGTGCGGACATTGGATGAGAACAAGCGGCTCATTGCGGCGCTGGAGGAGTGTGTACATGGCTAAGCCGATCATGATACAGGGCACGATGTCGGGAGCGGGAAAAAGCTATCTTACCGCTGCGATATGCAGGATGCTCAGACAGGACGGACATACGGTCGCACCGTTCAAATCGCAGAATATGGCGCTCAATTCCTATGTGACCGAAAGCGGCGAGGAGATAGGACGTGCTCAGGCGCTGCAGGCATTCGCAGCGGGCATAGAGCCTTCTGCGGATATGAACCCGATACTGCTCAAGCCTACCACCGACAAGGGCTCGCAGGTGATAGTAAACGGAAGAGTGCGGGCTGATATGCGTGCAAGGGAGTATTTCAGGCACAAGAAGGAGCTTATCCCCGATATCATGGATGCATACCGCCGCCTTTCGGATAAATACGAGTATATAGTGATAGAGGGAGCGGGCAGCCCGGTAGAGCTCAATCTCAAGCGTGACGACATAGTGAATATGGGCATTGCAAAGATGACTGGCGCACCCGTGATACTTGCGGGAGATATCGACAGAGGCGGCATATTCGCACAGCTCGCGGGCACACTGTCGCTGCTTGACGAGGACGAGCGGGACTATGTAAAGGGGCTGTACGTCAACCGTTTCAGAGGGGACATATCTCTGTTTTCTGACGGTGTGGAGATACTTGAAAGGATATGCGGCAAGAAGGTGCTCGGCGTGGTGCCCTTTGTGGCGAACAGGCTCGATGATGAGGACAGCCTGTCGGAACGCCTTGGCAAGACGGCGGTGACGGGCAAGATAGATATTGCGGTGATACATCTGCCTAAGATATCAAACTTCACCGATATGGATGTGTTCTCTCAGTACAGCGGGGTCAGCGTGAGATATGTATCCGAGCCATCGGAGCTTCTCATCCCCGATATGATAGTCATACCCGGTACCAAGAGCACCCTTGCGGATCTGCAGTGGATGCGCACGAACGGCATGGACAGGCAGATCATGCGCTGTGTGGGTCTGGGCGTGCCTGTATTCGGTATATGCGGCGGATATCAGATAATGGGCAGGAGGATAAGCGATCCCGACAATGCAGAGGGCGGCGGCAGCGCAGATGGTCTTGGCATACTCGGTATCGACACGGTTTTCGGCAGGGAGAAGACTACCACAAGGACAAGCGGCAGGTTCGGCTCGGTCGGAGGGTTCTTCTCGTGTCTGTCGGGCAAGGCATTTCATGGGTATGAGGTGCATATGGGCACATCGGATGAGGGCTCCCTCACGGATATAGGCGGGAGCATCTCGGGAAATGCGGCGGGCTGCTATGTACACGGCATATTCGACGATGCGGATGTATCACAAAGCCTTGTATCGGCACTGTATGAGCGCAAGGGACTTGTGATGAAGGAAACGGGAGAAAGCAGGAGCGCATATCTCGGCCGTGCGCTTGATGAGGCGGCAGAATCACTCAGGAGAAGCACGGACATGGATATGTTCTACCGTATCATCGAGGAGGGAAT
>JAFPPJ010000409.1 GCA_017410745.1 Oscillospiraceae bacterium | reverse complement strand
GTATTCATCTCCAACCTGATGGGTGATAAATTCTTTTCTAAGCTTCATATCATTTCCTCATTGTTTCGTAACTGAGCTCTGCCGCAGAGTGCTCCATATTTGCACCGAGACGATAAAATCTCACACTCTCCTTCATGCGCTCAATAAGTGATATTGTCCGCCCAAGTGCTGCAGCATCTCTCGGACGATAAGACTGTGCCATAAGAAAAGGGAACGCCTCCGAAAATCCCGTCTCACAGATATGATTGTGTGTATCCCTCTGTATTATGCATACAGCCCTTATAGGTACGCAAATATCGTTTGACAGCCTGTGCTTTCCGTCATATGGCGTACCGTATGCATAACAGCAGCCGTTATCTATACGGATAAGCGGTTTATCATCATTCACCATGACCGCTCTATCACCCAGGACTTCCCGCCACAGACGTGCGTGCGTGGATTTGCCTGTACCGCTCGGAGCGGCAAAGATATAGCATTCATTGTCCACAGCAATCGCCGACCCGTGAAAAAGGAATATGTCGTAATATGGCATTATCTCGGCTATCTTCCGATAAACTGCCAATGTTTCGGCATATCCTTCCGAGGTGCAGCTGTCTGAGATCTCATTGAGTATATCATCGTGAACTATCCGTATATCTATATCCGCATCACCCTGTACCGCATATCTGCGGCACAGGGCGTGTACATCCGGATATATCGAGTCTATCCTGACTCTTTTATCTGCAAAGCGATAAGTACCGGTCATCAGCCGCTTATCCTGTTGTAGAGCTCAGCATATTTCTTTGCGGAATTGATCCAGGAATAATCTGTCTTCATTCCTCTTGAAACCATCTGATCCCATTCTTTGCGGCAATCGAAATAGATATGCTTTGCATAATTTATGGTGTTGAGCATTTCATCACCATTGTAGTTTGCAAAGGAGAAGCCGATGCCTGTGCCGTCATATTCATTATACGGAGCTACAGTATCCTTGAGACCGCCAGTCTCTCTTACAACAGGTACAGTACCATAGCGAAGGCCTATAAGCTGTGTGAGTCCGCAGGGTTCAAACAGCGAAGGTACAAGAACTGCATCAGAACCGGCATATACTCTGTGAGCAAAGCTTTCATCGAACATTATGTTGGCAGATACCCTGTCAGGCATTCTCCACGCATATTCCCTGAAAAGATTCTCATACTGCGCATCGCCGGTGCCCACTACCACAAACTGTGTATATTCATCGCATATGCGGTCAAGTGCATATCTTACAAGGTCAAGTCCCTTCTGGTCTGTAAGACGGGAAATGATGGATATAACAAATTTGCTCTCATCCTGCGGGAGACCCAGTTCAGCCTGCAGAGCCTTCTTATTGGCAGCTTTGCCCTTCTTGAAGTTTCTGGGAGAATATGTCTTTGCGATGCTTTTGTCATTCTCCGGATCGTAGAAGGTATAGTCTATACCGTTCACAATGCCGCAGAGCGACTGATTTCTTGCACGAAGAAGGCCGTCAAGTCCTTCACCGAAGTACGCCGTCTGTATCTCACCTGCATAGGTATCGCTGACAGTGGTGATATAATCGGAATATACCAGGCCGCCCTTGAGCATATTTGCGTCCTCGTGGAATTCCAGCTTGTCGGGAGTGAATACCCAGTCGGGAAGTCCCGAAAGACTTCTGATGGTCTTTATGTCCCATATGCCCTGGAAGCGGAGATTGTGTATCGTGAATATAGTCTTTGTGCCCCAGAAGAAAGGATTATCCTTATAAAGAGTATGGAGGTATACCGGCACAAGACCTGCCTGCCAATCATGGCAATGGATTATATCCGGATGGAAATTGATCACAGGAAGTATTGCCATTACAGCCTTGGAAAAGAATATGAACTTCTCGATGTCGTAGCGAGTATCGGCATAGGGTCTGTCACCGCCGAAATAGAAAAGGTTATCAACGAAATAGAAGGTTATACCATCCATCTCATATTCCATTATACCAACATGAACACTGCTGAATCTCTCGCCCATATCCATATAGAAATGATGGACATACTTGAAATTGTCCCTGTATTTATCGGGGATACAGCGATAATTGGGTATGATCACCCTGCAGTCATATTCGTTCTTGTCGAACTTTTTAGGAAGCGTACCGACCACATCAGCCAATCCGCCTGTCTTGATAAAAGGCACACACTCCGATGCCACAAAAAGAATGTTTTTCATATGAACCTCC
>JAFPPJ010000408.1 GCA_017410745.1 Oscillospiraceae bacterium | reverse complement strand
GTCGAAAGGGGAGAATCCTTCGTTGATGCGGCAGTGCGCGAGATGAAGGAGGAGACAGGCCTTGATATATATTCACCGAAGCTAGTTGGAATAAAGCAGTTCCCGATAGAAGGCGGGAGATATATAGTGTTCCTGTTTATGACGGACAGCTTTTCCGGTGAAGTCGTATCCTCCGATGAGGGCGAGATGAAGTGGGTGGATATCGGCCGCCTGTCGGATGTAGACGCGGTCGATGACCTTGAAGACCTGCTGCGTGTGATGACCGACCCGGAACTCACCGAATTTCAGTATCTTGTGGACGGGGATAAATGGACACCCTCCATCAAATGACCGACATGAGGGATAGATATGATAGACAGGCTTAAACAACATATCCGCGATATATTCGTGGGCAGGGAAGAGATAACGGAGAATATGCTCATCTGCCTGTTTGCGGGCGGCCATGTGCTGCTCGAGGGCGTGCCCGGAGTGGGCAAGACTACCCTTGCTGCCACCCTTGCAAGATCGGTGCAGTGTGATTTCGGGCGCATACAGTTCACGCCCGATACTCTCCCCACAGATATAATGGGCACCGAGATATTCAATATGAAGACGGGCGAGTTCGAGTACCGCGAGGGTGCGGTCATGCATCAGATAGTGCTTGCCGACGAGATAAACCGTACCTCCCCGAAGACACAGGCGAGCCTGCTTGAAGCGATGGCGGAGAGTCAGACCACAGTCAGCGGCGTCAGACACAAACTGCCCGAGCCCTTTATGGTCATAGCCACACAGAACCCGGTGGAATTCATGGGAACATATCCGCTGCCCGAAGCGCAGACAGACCGCTTCATGATGAAGCTCACCATAGACTATCCCGATGCGGGCGAGGAGCTCAGGATGGCACGGAATATGCTTGGCGGCAAGACTGCCGAAACCGTGGAGAGCGTCATATCCTGCGAGGAAGTGCTCGGTATCAGGGAGCGGGTCGGTAGCATCACCGTCAAGGATGAGGTGATACTCTATGCGAGGAATATCGCTGAGATGACCCGCAATGAGAAGCGCTTCGTGCTCGGTGCGAGCCCCCGTGCCGTGATAGCACTTGTGAAGGCATCGCAGGCAAAGGCATTCCTCGAAGGGCGCGATTTCGTCAAGCCCGACGATATAAGGGCAGTTGCCCCCTTCGTGCTCGATCACAGGCTTGTCCTTACCTCGGAGGCAAAGATCGCGCAGGAGGACAAGGGCGATATCATCAGAAGGCTCATCAGGGATACAAAGCTGCCGCTTTGAACAGGAGGACGGTATGGGACTGTACGATCACTGGGATGCACTGGCTGTTGAGTGCGATGAGTTCCACGGATATGCACAAGGCCGCCTTGATGAGTTCAGGGCATACACCGAAGAGAATGTGTGCAGCAGGGTCATGTCCACATATTCAAGCGGGCTCGGCATCGCGTCACCGAGCAGGCTGACAAAATATATCATCCGCAAATTCAAGCCCGGCAGAGCAATAAAGAATGTGAAGCCCGGACAGCTGCATGAGATGATACTCTATGACAAAGACGGCAGACCTCTTGCCATAGAGAGCTATGACCGCATCCCGCCCGACGGCGGTATGACTCAGAGGAGCGAGACGACATATTTTACCGTATACGGCGGCAGTGTATGGACGGCTGTCTTCTCCGAAAACCACGGCTGGATAGATGACAGGCACTATAAGATAGTCTGTGACGATATGCACAGGCTGACCGGCTTCTATCAGATGAATGCCCATATGCAGCAGGTGTATGCGGAGGAGTATGATTACAGCGAGATAGGCGACGGTATCGTGACCTGCCTTTTCACCGACTATAACGGCAAGGCCGTGAACACATCAAAGGATATACCCGTAGGCTTTGCAGGCTCGCCCGCCATACAGTGGAGATATGTGATAGATGTTGACGATAAGGGAAAGTATGCGGCACTGACCACATACAGGAATACACAGGGCGAATTTGTATTCAATGAGCATGTGGAGCTGTGAGAGCAGCAGGGTATCAACATGAGAAGAAACAGGATAATATGGTTTGTGCTCTGGGCGCTGTCTTTAGCTGGGATAAGCTTCAGGGGCGGTGCTGTGACCTACGGATTGTTTTTCGCACTGACCCTTGCGCCGATAGTGTCCCTTGTGTACCTTGCGGCGGTGTATGCGCTGTTCCATCTGTATCAGCATCTTGACAGGCGCTTTGTCACCGTGAATGAGCCCGTGGATTACCGATTCATACTTGTGAATGAATACCCCCTGCAGTTCGTGGGCATAAGGGTGAGGTTCTTCACGTCCTTTTCCTCTATCACCGACCTTGACGATGAGACGGAATACGAGCTCAGACCGGGCACTCGCATCGAAAAGGAAACAAGGCTCATATGCCGTTACCGCGGCGAGTACAAGATAGGCATAAAGGAGATAGAGATACAGGACTTTTTCCGCCTGTTCAGGATAC
>JAFPPJ010000407.1 GCA_017410745.1 Oscillospiraceae bacterium | reverse complement strand
TCACTTTTGTGATCAGAACCAGAATTTCTTGTTGTAAACGTAGGTGTTGACGAACTGCTCCTCGGACATTCCAAGATAGATTATGCCCTCAACGATGCCGATTATCTCCATAACAGCCGCACCTATGCCAAATGTCAGAAGAGACACGGCAATAGTGATTATTCCCTGAGTGGTGTAGCCGAGATAAAACTTGTGTACGCCGAGAGATCCGAGAAGGATGGCAAGTATGCCTGCTGTAGTTCTGTTCTTGTCTGTAGGCTGCATAGTGATCACTCCTGTTCGGTATTATGTGTCTTTACAAAATCGCCCGTATATTCGGACAATATAGACCTGAGCTTCTCCTCGTCCTCTTCGGAGAGGATACCTGTTTCCTTTATCCTTGCGGTAAGATCGCCGTGATTGTCACGCACCCACGCAAAGAGGCCGGATTCATATTCGCGTATGTCCGCAACCGCTACATCCTTGAGATAGCCGTTGTTGACCGCATATATTATCATGATCTGGTCGGCAACATCAACAGGTGAATTTCTGTCCTGCTTGAGGACTTCGACCACTCTTTCACCGAGTGCCAGTCTTTCCTTGGTATCCCTGTCAAGGTCGGAGCCAAACTGGGAGAACGACTGCAGCTCTCTGTACTGAGAATATGTCAGCTTCAGTGAGCTTGCGACCTTCTTCATTGCCTTTATCTGTGCAGAACCGCCGACTCTCGATACGGATATGCCGGGGTTCACGGCAGGGCGTATGCCCGAATTGAACAGGTCTGTCTCAAGGAACACCTGTCCGTCGGTGATTGATATTACATTGGTGGGGATATATGCAGATACGTCGCCCGCCTGTGTCTCTATGATAGGCAGAGCCGTTATAGAGCCTCCGCCGTATTCCTCGCTGAGACTGCACGCTCTTTCAAGGAGCCTTGAGTGGAGATAGAATACATCTCCGGGATACGCCTCACGTCCGGGCGGTCTCTTGAGCAGCAGCGAAAGTGTACGGTAAGCTACTGCGTGCTTCGACAGATCATCGTATACGCAGAGCACATCCTTGCCCTGTCTGAGGAAGTACTCACCCATGGACACGCCCGTATACGGTGCGATGTACTGCAGGGGAGCAAGCTCGGATGCACTGGCCGAAACAACTATAGTATAGTGAAGCGCATTGTTCTGCCTGAGCGTCTCAACTACATTTGCAACAGTGGACGATTTCTGTCCTATCGCAACGTAGATGCATATCACGTTCTTGTCGTGCTGATTTATTATAGTATCAAGTGCGATGGCAGTCTTGCCTGTCTGCCTGTCGCCTATGATGAGCTCACGCTGTCCTCTTCCGATAGGCACCATCGAGTCTATCGCCTTTATGCCTGTCTGGAGCGGGCGTGATACGGATTTTCTCGCAATGATGCCGTATGCGGGCATCTCTATGGGATACTTGTCCTGTGCCCTTATGGGGCCCTTGCCGTCTATGGGCTGACCAAGTGAGTTCACGACTCTGCCGAGGAGATCCTCGCCTACAGGCACGGATACGACATTTCCCGTGCGCTTTACAGTGTCGCCTTCCTTGACATTCCTGTCAGAGCCGAGCATTACCGCAGCAACGTAGTCCTCTTCAAGGTTCATCGCCATTGCATAGACTCCGCCGTCAAGCTCGAGCAGCTCGCCCGACATACATCCGTCAAGTCCGTATATACGTGCGATGCCGTCGCCTATCGTTATAACAGTGCCGACATCGTTGTGCTCTATGCGCCTGTCATAATTCCTGATCTGACTTTTGATTATACCGGTTATTTCCTCCGGACGCAGATCCATTCGATTCACCATCCATTCATCATCAGATGCTGATATTGTCCTTTATCATATCCCTCATGCCCTCAAGTCTTGTGCGGAGCGTGCCGTCGAGCATCTTCCCCTCACATACGACCCTGACGCCGCCGAGTACATTCGGATCAAGGTGTTCCCTCAGAACGATCTTCCTGCCGTAAAGCTTCTCGAGCTTTATCCGCAGTCTTTCTGCTGCCTCGGGCTTCATAGGAGCGGCTGTGGTGACATCCGCCTCCGCAATTCCGTAGGCATTGTAGTAATCGTTCTTGAACTCCCCTGCTATCTCGTGGAAAAGGGACATCCTCCTCTTCTCCGTAAGAAGGCAGATAGTATTATACAGCATCGGCTCTATCCTGCCCGAAAACAGCCTGCTTATAACGCCCTCCTTCTCCTCCGCGGAGAATGCAGGCGACATCAGCAGCTCATGGAGATCGGGGTTATCGGTTATGAGCCTGTCCGTTTCAAGTATGTCATTGAACAGTTTCTCGGCAGTATTATCCTCCCTGCCGATGGAAAGGAGAGCAGCGGCATACATCTTTGAAGCTGACTTCATACGCCCTCCTTACTCGATGGAGCTTATAAATTCATCAATGAGCCTGTCCTGATCGCTGTCGGAGCTGACATTCCTGCCGATGACCTTCTCAGCGATGGATACCGCGATATCCGAGATCTCATCCCTGACACCGCTTATAGCCTTGGTGCGCTCACGCTCGATATCCTGGCCTGCACGCTCCATCATGCCCTGAGCTTCGCTCTTTGCAGCGGCAATGATCTCGTCCGAGCGATCCTGTGCACGCTTGGTGGCATTCCTAATCAGCTCGGCGGATTCCTCCTTGGCTGCGGACATCTTCTGCGTATACTCTTCCTCAAGGGAACGGGCATTCGCAAGAGCCGCATCCGCTTCCTCATAGGTCTTCGATACCTCTGCCTTGCGCTCATCAAGTATCTTGTTGACGGGCTCAAAGAGGAATTTCTTCACCACGAGAAGAAGCAGGAGGGTATTTATCAGCGTGCCGATTATGGTAGTTGGCTCAATGCTGAAAAATTCAAAATTTACATCCATTCTCAGTTCTTCTTCCTATCAGCCAAGACGCTTGAGGAAAGGATTTACGAAGAGCAGCACTATACCTACGAACAGGCCGTAGATACCTGTTGACTCAGCGACTGCGCATCCTACGAACATCGTAGAAGTAGCAGCAGATCTTGCCTCGGGCTGTCTTCCTATAGTCTCTATCGCCTTGCCGACAGCATAGCCTTCACCTATACCGGGGCCTATACCTGCGATCATCGCAAGGCCTGCGCCTATGCCCTGACCTGCAAGCACTATTGCCTTGGCGATAAGCATCGTAGATTCATAACTCATTGTGTTCTGTTCCATCTGATCCACCCATCCTTTGTATTAGTTGTCTCTTCCCGCCGCGTCGCCTACATAGACCATCGTCAGCATCACGAACACATATGACTGTATCGTGGATGAGAAGTAGTCAAAGTAGACCGAGAGCACCGCCGGGAGACCGATCTGGAAAACCTTGAAATATTCGAGTGCAGCAATCTGCGCATGAAGAGCATTGTATGTCACATTGCTCAGCAGTGTGAGCGCTGCATAGATTATAGTCGTGATTATCATGCCGCTCGATATGTTGCCGAACATACGGAGCGCCATTGCAGTAGGCGTAGCCACTTCACTGAGCAGGTTTATAGGCGTTATGACCACCGTAGGCTCCGCAAAGCCCTTGAGGTATCCTCCGAAGCCGTTTGCCTTGATCTTGTGATAAGTTATCAGTGCAAACGTGAAAAGTGCCCATGTGCCTGTACAGTTTATATCCGCCGTCATGCTGCGGAAGCCGAGCACGCTTATCAGTGAGCCGAACAGTCCGAAGCAGAATATCGTCGTGATATAGGGAGCGTATTTCTCCATCTTTCTGCCCATATTGTCCTTGACAAGGCCGCTGAAGAATCCTACGATCCATTCGGCGATGACCTGCCGCTTCGTTTCGGGCTTGACCTTCATATTATGGGTCAGCACCCTGAACAGTATGGCAAGTACAAGGATAATGAGCCAGCCTGTCACGACCGTTTCAGATATGCTGAACAACTCTGTGCCGCCGCTCGAAAATGTTATCATTTTACGGGGACCGACTACTTCTACCACGAAGTCCGTCCCGTAAGCGCCGTCCATATCTCTCACTCCTTATCCTTTGACTTTGCCTTCTCACCGAGCCTGAACCTTAAATGATCCTTCACTCCCACCAATGTGTAGAACAGCTTGGGGTACAGAAGGGGCAGATAGGTGCACACCGGGTCAAAGGGCTCGAACAGGAAGCCTGCCGCAACAGCCGCTCCCATGATAGTGAACCTTATAAGATAAAAGGAAAACATATATCGTTTCCCCGCCTTCTCCGATCCTCTGTCCACCGCATGCTCCGCAGAATACGCGAGCAGCGCCATATTGACAGTCATCGTGGCAGTGCCCAGAAGCAGCCCGCACAGTGCGTGCAGCCAGTGTACGCCGAAAAGAAGGCACAGCAGAAAGATCAGGACATCCATCACAGCCGATCTCGGCAGGAGGAATCCGAGCTGCTCATGCGTCAGCTCACTCAAGTATCGTTTCATTCTCTCTCCCCGTCGGATATCCTATAACAAACCACAAATTATATTATAACATAAAAGCAGAGTGATTGTCAAGCGGTTTCAACAATTTTTTCATTCTCTCCCGGCACTCATCAGAACGCCCCGTCATACCCATGCTCGACATACATCTTAACATGGTAGTCATTGTACCTTTCTTCCGCAAAGCGCAGTATATCGTCCTCCGCCTCCTTGTGCCCCTTGCCGTAGGGCAGCAGCAGGTCGAAGGTGATGGTGTCCGCATGTATGATATGCAGGTCATGCACATTGCCGCCGGGCAGCACCTTGTCCGCATACGCCTGTATGGTGTCCCTGATCTCCTTTAGCCTCGGATCGGCAAAGTCAACAGGGTCTATATGCATAGTGATATGCACGCCGAGCTGTCTTTCTATCTCCCGCTCCGCATCGTCCACCACATCATGTATCTCCATCAGCTTCTCATCCGCGCTGACCTCTGCATGGCAGCTCGCAAGCACCCTTCCCGGGCCGTAGTCATGTATAAGCACATCATGTATGCCGAGTATGCGCGGATAGCCCGCCGCTATCTCGTTTATGCGCTCTACCATCTCCGAGTCGCCGGGTCTGCCTATGATGTCGTCCGCCGTTTCTCTCAGCACATTCACGCCCGACAGTATGACATACACCGATACCACCGCGCCCATCACGCCGTCAACGGGCAGATCCGTGAAGAATGCCGCCGCTACGCCGATGAACGCCGCAGACGTGGTCATGACATCGTTTCTCGCATCCTGCGAGGTAGCCATCATCACAGGGGAATTTATCTTCTTCCCCAGCTTCTTGTTGAAGGCGGAGAGCCATACCTTGAGAGCCGCCGACATGAAGAGCACAGCAAGCGATATCACATCCGGCCTCAGCTCCTCCGGAGATATCACCTTCTTTACGGACTCCGTCAGCAGCGATATGCCGAGATATACTATCAATACGCCGATGGTCAGGGACGCAAGATATTCCGTTCTGCCGTGTCCGTAGGGGTGATCCTCATCCGCAGGCTTGGATGCCGCACGGTAGCCGAATATAGTCACAAGGCTGCTCACCACATCCGATACATTGTTCAGCGCATCCGAGAGTACCGAGATAGAGCCCGATACAAGCCCTATCACAAGCTTTGCACAGCTTAGCAGCACATTGCATACTATCCCCACCACGCCGGAGAGCATTCCATACCTTTGTCTGACCGCCGGCGAGTTTATATCCTCACTGTCGCGGACGAACCGCTTTACAAGGAGCTCTGTCATGGAGCAGGCTTCTCCTTCCTGTTGACAAGGTTCATAGCCTTGTCCGTCTCACCGTTCACCATAAGCGCTATCGCATCACAGGCAAGCTCAGTCGCCTCATGGAGCGCAGGCAGCACCTCCGAGGGGAAATTGCCCAGCACCCAGTCCTTGAGATCATAATCCTTGTGCGGCTTGCGGCCTACTCCCACCTTGATGCGGGGGAACTCATCCGAGCCTGTGAGATAGATTATGGATTTGATGCCATTGTGTCCGCCGTCGCTGCCCTTCTTGCGTATGCGCAGATGGCCGGGTTCAAGGTTTATGTCATCGAAACAGACTATGACATGCTCTATGGGTATCTTGTAGAAATTCATCGCTTCGACTATCGCCTGCCCGCTCTCGTTCATATATGTGGAGGGCTTCATCACAAGACAGCGCTTGCCGTTTATCACCACATCGCCCGTAAGGGACTTGAAGCGCAGGCGCTTTATGTCAAATCCGTGCCTCTTCGCAAGGGTATCAACGGTCATGAAGCCTGCATTGTGGCGGGTGTTCTCATACTGAAGCCCCGGATTGCCGAGACCTGCGATTATATATTCTATGTTTCCCGCAGGCTCCTGCTCCCCGGCGATCTTATCGAATATGTCAAATATGCTCATTGTTATCCCCTCATTGCATGAAACAGGGCACAGAAGCCTGTACCCTGTCGTAATATCAGTTATTGAACATGGGAGAGATAGGAGTATCGTTGTATATCCTCTGTATAGCCTGTGCAAAAGTAGGCGCTACGGGAAGTACGGTGATCTTGTCTATCCTCTTCTCCTCGGGGAGCGCTATGGTATCAAGGAGCACTATCTCCTTTATCACGCTCTCCTGTATGCGCTCTATGGCAGGGCCCGAAAGCACGCCGTGAGTAGCGCAGGCGGTAACGGACTTTGCTCCGCCCTTTTCTATAATAGCCTTTGCCGCGTTGCAGAGCGTGCCGGCAGTATCTATCATATCATCGACAAGTATTACATCCTTGTCCTTCACATCACCGATGATGTTCATTACCTCGCTGACATTCGCCTTCTGTCTGCGCTTGTCAACTATCGCAAGAGGAGCCTCGAACCTCTGTGCGAAGTTTCTTGCCCTTGTAACGGAGCCAAGGTCGGGAGAAACAACTACGGTGTTGTCCTTGATGTCCTTGAACTTGTCTATAAAGTAGGGCACGAGAAGGGGTACGCCGAGAAGATGGTCAACAGGTACATTGAAGAAGCCCTGTATCTGCGGACAGTGCAGATCCATCGAAAGCACTCTGTCAGCGCCCGCTGCTGTGAGAAGATCTGCTACGAGCTTTGCAGAGATGGGATCTCTTGCCTTTGCCTTTCTGTCCTGCCTTGCATATCCCATATACGGGATAACTGCGGTGATCCGACCTGCAGATGCACGCTTGAACGCATCCATCATGATGAGCAGTTCCATAAGGTTGTCGTTCACAGGATAGCTTGTGGACTGCACCACGAAAACATCCGAACCTCTTACGGATTCCTTGATGGAAACGCTGACCTCTCCGTCGGAGAAGGTCACCACCTCAGACTGTCCGAGTCTGAGTCCGAGGGATTCTGCGATGCCCTTGGCTACCGCCGGATTGGAATTTCCGGTGAAGATCTTGATGTCCTTGCCGTGAATATTCATGTTTTTCCTCCTTGATACAGGTATCATACCCTATTCCGCCATATGCCTCAAAGACGGAACGCGTTACCGCATACAGGTATGTAGCCTATTTTCTGGTATTCCTTGCGATCCTGTCCTGAAGGCGTCTGTTGCCGAAGCCCTCTATGATCCTTGTATCCGAGCGCTCCACTGCAAGAGCGCCGTCGGGCACGTCCTTCGTTATGGTCGAGCCCGCTCCGGTATAGGAGGCATTTCCGACCCTGACCGGTGCAACGAGGTTGGTATTGCACCCGATGAAGGCATTATCTCCTATCACCGTGCGGAATTTTGCCTTGCCGTCATAGTTGACGGTGACTACTCCGCATCCGAAATTCACACCGCTGCCCACATCACTGTCACCAATGTATGTCAGGTGAGCAACAGCAGTATTCACACCTATCGTGGAATTCTTGATCTCCACGAAATCGCCTATCTTCACGCCGTCCTGTATCACAGTGCCGGGACGCAGCTGAACGAATGGGCCTATGCTTACATTGTTCCCCACCGTGCTGTCATGGCTCTGCACACAGTTGATAGTGGTATTATTTCCTATCTTTGTATTGTCGAGGAGACAGTTGGGGCCAATCACGCAGTTCTCGCCGATCTCGGTATTGCCCGTGAGTATAACGCCCTGAAGTATCCTCGTGCCTGCGCCTACGTGCACGTTCCTGCCTATGGTCACGCCGTCCGAGGAGACGATCTCCACGCCCTCATCGAGCAGCTGATATATCTTGGCAGTGCGTGCCTTGTCATTGAGCATCAGCAGGCCCTTCCTGTCGTTGGCGCCGAGGACGGTGTCGGGATTTGCCGATATATAGGCATTCGCCTTGCAGCCTTCGCTGAGAAGTATATATATGGTATCCGTGAGATAATACTCATTCTGCGCATTGTTCGGGCGCAGCTTTTCAAGCGAGGAGAGCAGCCTGTCCGCCCTGAACCAGTAGGTGCCGCTGTTTACCTCCCTGATGAGCTTCTGCTCATTTGTGGCATCCTTCTCCTCCACGATAGCGGATATTCCCGTATCTGTGCGGATTATCCTGCCGTAGCCGTGAGGTTCGGGTATCTCGGCAGTGATGACAGTGACATCATCCTGCTTTGCCTCATGCTGCCACAGTGCGGCAAGTATCGTCTCCCTGTCGATAAAAGGCGCATCGCCGTTGAGTATGAGCACATTCTTATCCCTGCGCTCCGAGAGCCAGTCGGCAGCCATCATGACTGCGTGGCCCGTACCCTTGCGCTCGGACTGCAGCACCGTAGGGTACTTTCCGTCTATATGGCGCTCTATCACCTCATGGTTGAAGCCTGTAACTATACATATATCATCAATGCCGGATTCCTCGCAGGCGGAGATGACCCAGTCGAGCATGGGCACTCCGAGCACCTCGAACATGGGCTTGGGGAGATCCGATCTCATCCTCTTGCCCTGGCCGCCTGCAAGTATGACAGCACAGCATCCGCTCATAAATATGCTCCTTCCGTATACACTGCACGCCGGCAGTGAGCACTCATAATGTGATTATAACCTAAAAAAGCAGTTTTGTCAATAAGCTAAAAGACCTATGTAACTGATTTCATAGGGGTTTGGAGCAAGATTTGGAGATATAGACTAATTCTATTGTCAGCACATAACTATCCTGTTGCAAAATGAACAAATATTACACCGTCCCACACTTGCAAAATCGCCGCCATTCCTCGCTGCCATGCGATATATCCCACTTCGTGGCAGCATATGCTGTTTTCGTCATATTACACAAAGATTACAATAATATTTTGACATATTACACAGTGGAAAAATACGAATATATCTGCTATAATATAACTATGTTCATTGTGCATGGCACAGTGATGATGGAGCACTCAAGTGCTCCTACTAAAACATCGTATGGAGGTAGATCCAATGGCAAACAAATGGGTGTACATGTTCACAGAGGGCGATATGACAATGCGCAATCTTCTCGGCGGTAAGGGCGCTAACCTTGCTGAGATGACAAGCATCGGTCTTCCCGTTCCTCAGGGCTTCACTATCACAACAGAGGCTTGTACCCAGTATTATGAAGACGGCAGAAAGATAAACGACGAGATCATGGCTCAGGCTATGGAGGGCGTTAAGAAGATGGAGGAGATCAACGGCAAGAAGTTCGGTGACCTCAGCAATCCTCTCCTCGTTTCCGTTCGTTCGGGTGCAAGAGCATCCATGCCCGGTATGATGGATACTATCCTCAACCTGGGTCTCAACGACGAAGTTGTTGCTGCAATGATCAAGGGCAACCCTACTCCCGAGTTCGAGAGATTCGTTTATGACTCCTACAGAAGATTCATCCAGATGTTCTCCGAC
>JAFPPJ010000406.1 GCA_017410745.1 Oscillospiraceae bacterium | reverse complement strand
CTATCAGACCGCACAGCAGTTCATCTCCGAGTGCTACAAGAACAGGGCGCTCTGGAACAAGATGTCGCTGCAGAATACCGCCAATGCAGGCATATTCTCCGCCGACAGAGCTGTTGATGAATACGCACGCAACATATGGAGACTGACCAAGTAGCGGACAGCGTCCGCGGTCAGGTCGTTGACTATTGCCTGCGGGAACTTTCATGACGCACACGGTCACTCTTCCCTCTTCTTCGTCAACATCCACAAATCAGACCAACATTCGGTTACAAATTTCGTCCCCATAAATATAAAATTGTCCGATTTAAGCGTTTTTTACTTAAATCGGGCGATTTTTTTTGAAAAAAATGTAGAAAACATCGAAAAGTGTTGCTTTTATACTTGTTGACAGAATGGTGCAGATGTAGTATAATAAGATGGTATAGCGATTATCAAGCCATATGAAAGGAAGTCTTCTATGGACCCTGACGCCTGTCAGATCATTATTTTCGTGCTGATGTCAGCCATCGGCATATTCGATGCATATATCGTCCGCAGGTCTGAACAGACCGCAAAGGTACCGCCCGAGATGTGGGATGAGGACAAAGATATCGCCGGCAGCAGGGAAACATGGTTCTCACTGGGCATATCCCGTGCAGTGAATGCACTCTTCATCATCGCGCTGCTTATCGCGGGGTGCATATACTCCCTGCACGTCTGTCCGGACAGATGTCTGCCCTATTGTGCGGCATACCTCATCGCAGCGGTGATACTCTATGCTGTGATATGCCGTAAGGGGAAGGAAGCATCGGCAGAGGAGATATGCAGACGCATCAGATCCGACAGCTTTTACACCGGATTCTGCCGTCTCATGAACCGTGTGCTTTCACGGCTGTATAACAACTGCACCGACCCTGCGGTCGGCGAGGAAGATGTGATGCAGTTGGTGGATGAGGGCAGTGAGGACGGCGGCATAGAGAAATCCGAACGCGACATGATAGACCATGTGTTCAGATTCCACGATATGCCCGTAGAGAATGTCATGACTCACCGCACGGACGTCGTTGCGGTAGATGCAGAGGCTCCCGTCACCGATGTGGTATACAGAGCGATAGATACGGGCTTCTCAAGGATACCCGTTTACCGTGACAGTATCGACCATATCATCGGCGTTATATGCGTGAAGGATCTGCTGACTCTGGTGGGGATGCCCGCCGCAGATGTGAAGGCAGAGACCTATATGCGCGATGTGGAGTATATCCCGCGCAGCTGCGTATGCGATGACGTGTTCCGCATATTCACCGAAAAGCAGATACAGATGGCTGTGGTGGTGGATGAGTACGGCGGCACATACGGCGTGGTCACGATGGAGGATCTGGTAGAGCTCGTATTCGGCTCGATAAGGGATGAATACGACGATGAGGAAGACGAGATCACAGAGATCTCGGACGGCGTATGGATGATAGACGGCTCGGCAGGTGCGGCACAGACGATGGAGATACTCGGCGAGCCGCTGCCTGAGGATACCGAATATGACACTATGGCGGCATTCGTCACGAGCCTTGTGGGACACATCCCGCAGGACGGCGAGACACCGTCGGCAAAGTACAAGACGCTGATCTTCACCGTGCTCGTCACGGAGGATATGCGCATAGGACGCATAAAAGCAGTCCGCACTGACGGATAAACGATAAAGATTGTCAAGGAGAGCGATAAAATGAAGAAAAGAGCACTCGTTGCTGCACTTATCTGCGTATTTGCAGCAGGCTGCGCACAGCAGACAACAGACAACACACCTATACCTACTATGGGCACTACTCTTGCTACACCCGCTGAGACAGATGCAGAGCCTACCGACACTGAGTCTGAGAGCGTTACGGAAGAAGTGACAGAGCCCGTACAGGAGACCATCGCAGAGGAAACTCCCGCAGAGACCGAGCCCGAGACAGAACCTGTTACCACAGCAGCTCCCGAGGCTGAGATCACATCCATATCCAACGAGAACATCGAGACCGTTACAGAGCCCGTTCTCGCACAGGCATGGACAGAGACTGCAATGTCCGCTACGATGTATGTAAAGCAGACAGACAACAACACCGGCACGGTATACGCAAGAGAGAGGGCTGTTATCGGCGCTACTCCCATTGCCACATATCACGACGGTGACAAGGTAGAGGTAGTTGCCATCACCGATACCAACTACTACAAGCTGAGCACCGGCGCATTCATCCACACCGATTACCTCACAAGCTCGCCCGTAGGCAAGAAGAAGAAGGTAGTCACCACCGCCGAGGAGGAGCTCATCGACGACGGCGATACAGCTGAGACCACCGTTACCAAGAAGAAAAAGACCACTTCTGCGGATGACGGCTCCGAGGTAGTATGGGAAAAGGATGAGAACGCAGGCAGCACCGACGGCAAGACCAAGAAGAAGTCCACCGCTGCACAGTCCACAGTAAAGAGCGACGGCACAGTCATCACTCTCGGCAACTACACCGTGGACTATTCCAAGAGATATGCATACAAGCAGCTCTCCGAGACCGAGCAGCTCTTCTATCAGGATATCGTGAATGCAGTAATGAGCTTCAACGGCGGCGTAGGCTACCGTGACGGCATCACCGAGGAATCTGCGCTCAAGGTATACATCACCGTGCTCAACGCAGAGCCCGAGCTCTTCTGGATGAGCGGCAGCGGCGTTATGGCTATGTCCTCCTCCATGATATTCCAGTTCAAGGAGACCGATCCTCAGAAGATCGCTGAGATGCAGAAGGAGATAGACACTGCTGCAGCATCCATACTCAAGAACGTTAAGGCAAAGAAGAGCACCATCAACAAGATCAAGACCATCTACGACAAGATCATCGACATAAACGACTTCACACTTGACGGTGAGGGCTACAACATCTCCATCTACAACGGTCTCCACGGCACAAAGAAGGGCCAGCTCCAGTGCGCAGGCTATGCAAAGACCGTTCAGTACCTCTGCGACATGGCAGGCGTTGAATCCATGGTCATCATCGGTACAACGGAGTTCGGCTCCCATGCATGGAACATCGTCAATGTTGACGGCAAATACTACAACTTCGACTGCACATGGGGCGACCCCATCAACTCCTGGGATCACAAGTACATCCAGTACGAGTTCTTCCTCGTTCCCGACAGCTGGATACACGGCATCACCCATCTCAATATCAACAACTTCGTGCGCAACGACGGCACCAAGCTCCACCTCTTCGATCCTCCCGCTTGCACACAGTATGCTGCCAACTACTTCTATCTCAGCGGCATAGACCTTCACTTCGACAACAAGGCTGATGCTGACAAGGCTCTCAAGGCTCAGGTAGACAAGGCTATAGCAAACGGCTCCTATGTATGCGAAGTGCTCGTGACCGACAAGGCTGTATACGATGCTATGATGAGCGATGCTTACTGGAAGGAGCTCCAGAAGTACGCAAGATCCAAGTCCTCCAAGGTGGACAAGATAAAGAGACAGGCATCCTACACCAAGGGCGTTCAGGTCGTTCACTACGACATCGTATATAAATAATCACCGTTTGAAAAAAGATAGAACAAGGAATGGAGAAACTCATGAACAAGAAGATAATGGCATTTGCCGCAGCCGTTGTGATAGCTGCATCCATGTTCGGCGGATGCAGCAACAAGGCTGCTAATACCAATACCGAGACCACTGTAGTCGAAGGCACTACCCTCCCCGACAGTGCTGTCGATGAGACAGACTCTTCCGTGACCAAGGCTACCGACGGCGAGGGCAATATCGTCACCGACGAGGAGGGCAATGAGGTCACTGTCACCACTGCGACCTTCAAGGATCCTTCCGCTGCATTCAGCAACACAGATGTTCCCATGGACGATGATTACTACCTCACACAGGAGGCTACAGGCACTACCGTAAATGAGGAAGATGTTATCGCTATGATACAGGCAGGCACGACCGCTCCCGTGGAGAAGCCCCCTGTAATGAAGGAATACAACATCGACTGCTCGCAGCGCTACGGCTACAATCAGCTTTCAAACGCCGAGAAGGAGCTTTACAAGCAGATGCTCGATGCAGTAAAGTCCTGCAAGCTCAAGCTCCCCGTTGACGACAGCATCACAAACGAGATGTGGATCAAGGTATACGGCTGCATGTACACACAGGAGCCCGAGCTCTTCTGGATCGCAAACAGAGCCGAGAGAGGCAAGTTCTGGTACTGGGAGACCGATCCCGATGCCATCGCAAAGCTCCAGAAGCAGGTAGACGAGAAGGCTGCATATGTGCTCGGTCAGGCTGAAGGCCTTGACACCTACGGCAAGATAAAGACCTTCCACGACTACATCGGTCTGCACAACAACTTCCAGATGTATGACCCCGACAATATCGCTGAGACCTGCTACAACTTCACTATCTACGGCGGTCTTGTGAACGGACGCATACAGTGCGAGGGCTATGCAAAGACCATGCAGTACCTCTGCGATCTCGCAGGCATCGAATCAATGGTAGTTATCGGCACGAATGCCAACGGCGATTCCCACGCATGGAACGTTATAAAGATAGACGGCAACTGGTACAACGTTGACTCCACATGGGATGACCCCATACTCACCACTCCCGATCCCACAAATCTGCGCCACAGATATTTCGGTGTGCCCGATAAGTGGATACATGAGCTTTCACACTTCAACATCAACACCAAGACCACAGGCACCAAGGTGAAGTACTTCGATCCTCCTGCCTGCACCGCTGAGGATGTGAACTGGTTCAGAAAGGAAAACAGGCTCTATTCCGATGCTGACAGTGCTGATGCGGCTCTCAGGGCTGCACTCACCGCTGCTGCTGACGGCAAGACAAGAGTTGCAGAGATACGCGTTACCGACAAGGCGATCTATGACAAGATCACTGCAGATCTCAAGGGCTATGCAAACTGGATAAAGGAGCAGAAGTCCTCCGTAAAGGGCGTATCCTCCAACTGCGACCCCAATACTCTGGTAATAGAGCTTGATCTGACATATTGATATGAAAAGAATAGGACGCATTTCCGCCGTCCTGCTTGCATTGACACTTGCGGGCTGTTCGAGGATCATTGAAGACGTTCCGGACGTCAGAGATAATTCGCCGGACAGCCCTTTAGTCACCCTTGACAGCAGCAGATATATCTACTCTCAGCTCAGCGAGAAGGAGCAGCAGTGGTATGATATAATCGCGGATGCTGCACGCAGTCACAGCGAAGCGGCGGAGCTGCCCGAAAAGGCAGAGCCCGATGAACTGCGCAAGCTGTTCATGGCTGTATACTACGAGGAAGAGGATCTGTTCTGGCTGGCAAGCTACTACGAGAACCCTACCCGTCCCACCGATACTCTGCATCTGTACTACCGATTCGAGGATGAGGATCTCGATGCGATGCAGGCTGAGCTCGACAGCCGAACCGATGAGATACTCTCCTCATTTGATGAGGATACCACAGACTACGAGAAGCTGCTGCGGATACACGATGAGATAGTGCTCGGCGCCACCTTCGAGGATGATGAGAACTACGCACGCACCATATACGGTGCGCTGTGCAAAGGCATATCACAGTGCGTGGGCTACGCCAAGGCATTCGACTATCTGTGCAAAAAGGCCGATATCGACTGCATGACCGTGATGGGCACGAACGAGAAGGGGCTGCCCCACAGCTGGAACATCGTACTGCTTGACAGGAACTGGTATCATGTGGACTGCACATGGGATGACCCCATACTCTCGCCGGTGGACACGGAGTTCCTCAGGCACTATTATTTCCTGGTGACCGACAGCGATATAATAGGCGTGACACATTCACTGGACACACAGTATTTCTATTATCCCGAATGCACCGCCGCCGACAACTACTATGTGCGCGAGGGTCTGATATGCAGACGTGCCACAGAGGCGCAGGGGATGTTCAAGTCCCTTGCGGTAAAGCAGATCGGGGCAGGTCACAAGGACATCGCGCTGAGGTTTGAGAACGAGAACGCCTTTTCCCTTGCACAGACGCTCCTGTTTGACACGGGCGGCATGAAGGATGTGCTCGTATATGTCAACAACAACTGTGACAAAAAGGTGCGCACAGACAGATACATCAGGTACATAAACAGCGATGAGCTGATAATACACGTTTCCATGATATATGACAACTGATATGAAAAGATACATACTGCCTGTACTGCTCATACTGTCCGTCCTGACGGGGTGCGCCGATACCCGTCAGCAGACGCAGAAAGCGACAGAAGATTATATCCTGTATGATCCGTCCCCGAGGGAGCAGCAGCTGTGCAACATCATATGCGATGCAGTGAATGACATGGAGCCGTCGGTATCGCTGCCGCAGGCGCAGCACTACACCTATGATGAGGTATACAAGGTATATCAGCTCATATATGTGAATGAGGCGGCGGTGTTCTATCTTTCGCCGCAGTTCGGATATGAGAACGGCAGCCGCGGCATAAGCCGCATAAAGTTCAGATATATTTACACAAAGGATGAAGTCCGCAAAATGTACGAAGAAATTGACAAAAGCGCAAAAGAGATATTAGACGGCATCGGCGGTGAGTCGGACTGTGAGAAGTTCAAGCACATACATGACGAGCTGATAAAGCGCTGCACCTACGGCGACGGGAAAAATGCCGACAATGCATACGGTGCGCTGGTGGAAGGCCGTGCGCTGTGTCAGGGCTATTCAAAGGCATTCGACCTGCTGTGCCGCAAGGCTTCACTGCATGCTGTGATCACCGAGGGAGATGCGCAGGGCAGTCATATGTGGAACATGGTAAACACCGACGACGGCTACTATCACATCGACTGCACATGGGACGACCCCGACGATGCAAAGCGCCCCGATCTTGTACGGTATGACTTTTTCATGCTCAATGACGCATCCATAAAGCGCGGCCGCACGATAACAAGCAAGGCGCCGGGATCGACGGGTGTGAAGTACGATCACTGGGCATTCAGCGAGCTGACCGCTTCCACCTATGAGGATGCGGTGCGGCTGATAAAGGCGCAGGCGGCAGACGGCACGATACGTCTGCGGGCGGACAGCAGGGAAACATACGACGAGATCAAGGACAGGCTTTTCGGCGGGGACGGTCTCGGAGAGATACTCCGTGAGTGCGGCGTAAACGCCGAGGCCATAGATTACACGCTCAATGACAGCGACTATATAATCGAGATATACACTGTATAGGGTATAGGGTCTGGTAATCGGTCATATTCATTTATCGGATATACGTTGTATTGATACTGACCGGATAAAACGAAATGGAGGTCGGCACAGCCGACCCGGGAAGGAGTGATGGCGATGAAAAGATGGACTGCGCTGATGCTGTCTGTCTGTCTGTTCTGCGGCTGTATGCAGGAACCGTCACCCGACCTTACCACAATGACGATGGCCACCGAAAAGCCTGCCGAGCCGGAGGTGCTCGAAATACCCGAGGGCATGGTGACAAAATACTTCTCTCTCGGTTTCGACTCAAGGATGCAGGATGTATACGATGATGTGGTGGACACCATAGGCGGCTTCGAGAAGGAGTCTCTCATACCGCTGACCATCCCCACCAAAGATTATTACAAGGTGCTCAACATAGTCCGCTGCGAGCAGCTGGCATTCTTCTATCTTGAAAGCCGCACCGTTGGCGAATACAACACATCCTCCCAGTCCTTCGAGATGGACTTCAAATACAAATACTCCGTGAGCGAAGCCAATGCGATGCTGCGCGAGGTCGAGGCCGAGGGGAAGAAGAT
>JAFPPJ010000405.1 GCA_017410745.1 Oscillospiraceae bacterium | reverse complement strand
TTACCGAAGATGATATCATATATTCCACATATGAGACCGAGCGCTATGATTATTTCTTTGACGGTGGAGAGCAGTCGGATATACCCGCTCCCGAAAACGTCTCTATATTCGATGATCATGTGGAATGGACGAATGTCGAAGACGCAAGAGGATATATCATCCGCCTCGTGGAGCAGGGCGATGAGAAATGGGTATTCACCGGTGCGGACGATGATACGGGATATACATGGGACAGGGATATACTCTGCGCTCAGGTATATACCGTGGATGAGAACTATGATATAGGCGAGCCCGCAGTCGCATATTCCGATACCGTGAAGGATGCATGGCCGGCAGGCTATCACTGGGACAGCGAGCATAAGAACCTTTTATGGGATAATCCTATACTGCCGTATCCCAGGAATATCTGCGGAGAGTATGCCGCCAAGGCACAGCTTGAAGCGCTGCTCGGTGACAGGACGATGCACCGTATAGGTATTGCATACAATATTGCCCTGACCGATGAATACGGCAATATTGCCGGCTGCAGTGACGGCTGCCTGCATGATGTGATGCTTGAGATACTCAAGGCGCAGATGTCACGCACCGCAGACCTCACAGGGACGCACAGCTACCGCATGGGTTACTATTCGACGATGCTCGGTGATATCTGCGGGGACGGCGAGCCGTATGTCTCATCTGCCGACTATATCGACATAGATTTCGCAGGCGGCGGTGTCAGCGATATAGCCGCACCCAAGGGTGTGTCTGCGGACTATATCGCCGAGGATGAGATGGCGGTCATATACTGGGATGATGTGGCGGACGCTGTCGGATATATCATATATTCCGAGTATTCGGACGGCAGCTACAGATGGGATGCTGCGGGCGATTCCGCTGTCATGATAGATGACGCACCGTCAGAGCCCGAAAAGATCATAGTATGGTCTGTTGACGAGGACTACAACTATTCGGCGAATATGGCGCCCGTATCCGATGAAAGCCTGTGCATACCCGAAGGCGTCACCTATTACAGGGATGAGGAAGGCAAGCTCTACACCCTTGTATATCCGGACGGCGACCAGATGGATATAGGAAGATTTGTGGAAGCTGATATCACGGGAGAGCATTGCTACGGCGAACCGGTCTGGACATGGGCAGATGACTATTCCTCCGCATCCATGAAGCTGGTATGCACCGAATGCGATGCGGAAGCTGAATATGAGGCATCCGTGACCGAGCAGATACTCGAGGATGAGGACTGCGAGAACGACGGCTCAAAGCTTATCGTTGCGGAAGTGACAATAGGCGATGTGGAATACACTGACAGCAAGCAGGTGACCATATCCAGGACGGGGCATGACTACGGCAAGCCGAATGGCTGTGGAAGGATGACTGCAGCGCTGCTACGGCGGTATTCACCTGCAGCAGATGCGAGGATGAAAAGACCGTCAAGGCTACAGTGAATGAAACGATAGATCGGGCTGCGCAGCCCGGCATAGAGGGCAGCAAGACAGTCACTGCATCGGTGACATTTGACGGCAGGGAGTATACCGAGACCAAGACGGTGGTGATCCCTGCGATAGAAGTGCAGTCACCGAAGATCAGCAGGATAGAGCCAGGCAACGGCAAGATGAACATTGCCTGGGGAGCGGTCAGGGACGCATCGCATTATACTATCCACTTCAGGTCGGACTATGTGGAGAGGACGATAGTGCGTGATGCAACAAAGACAGGTGCGCTCATCACAGGCGTGGCAAACGGCACATATGATGTATGGGTGACTGCCGAAGTGAACGGCACGGAAAGCACCGCACAGAACAAGGTAAGGACAACACTGAAGGAATATTATGTACCGTGCAGCACTCAGGCTTCCGCATCAGGCGAGATCACCATTTCATGGAAGGCATACAGCGGCGCATCGGGCTATCGTGTGGTATGCGTGGACAGCAGCAACAATGTCCGCGGCACCAAGACTACAAATAATCTCAGCTTCAAGTGGCAGGGACTGAAGAACGGCGAGACCTACGGCTTCTATGTGCAGCCCTGCATAAACGGTGTATATCCCACATTTATCCGCACCGATGCTAAGGACAGCAAATATATCGTGCGTACCTGCCCCGTGAATTCTCCCATGATAACCAAGCTGTCGCTGGGAAACAAGAAGATATGGATATACTACGAGGCAGTGCCCCGTGCGAAAAAGTACTATATCTACAAGTCCGTTGACAATGTGGAAACGCTCATTGGTCAGACGACTGCGACAAAATACCTTGCAACAGGGCTCACCAACGGCAAGGCGGCGACATTCTATGTAAAGGCACTTGTTGACGGCAAGCTCACACCGCTCAAGCGCAAGGCGACAAGGACGACAAGAGCGGGCATGAAGCCGGCGCTCAACGTTACATCGGGGCAGTGCGTACTCAAGTGGAGCAAGTACACAGACAGCAAGGCAAGTGCGACCGGGTACAAGGTGGTATTCGTAGACGAGAACTACAAGACCATCGCTTACCGTGAGACATCCAATCTTTCCTTCACATGGAAGGACAAGCGCCTTGTGAAGGGCAAGAGGTACGGCTTCTATGTAGTACCCTATGTAAACGGCGAATACATACCCTTTGGTCTGTCCCACGCAGAGGACAAGGCAAATGTGGTGATGTTCACAGCAAAGTAGATCTTTACTGTTTTCTGAAGTAT
>JAFPPJ010000404.1 GCA_017410745.1 Oscillospiraceae bacterium | reverse complement strand
GCTCCTATGGGCGGATACATCGCAGGAAGCAAGGAGCTTATCGAGAAGGTATCCTACAGGCTCACCTGTCCCGGTGTGGGCAGAGAGGCGGGCGCTTCCCTTGACGTGAACAGGCAGCTTTATCAGGGACTTTTCATGGCGCCCGAGATAGTTGCGAACGCGATGAAGACTGCGGTATTCACGACGAATATCATGACGGAGCTCGGATTTGAGACATTCCCTGCACCCGATGCGCCCCGCGGCGATATAATCACATCGGTGCTGATGAAGGATGCACAGAGCCTTATCGCATTCTGCAGAGGAGTACAGAAGGGCTCTCCCATCGACAGCTTCGTGGCACCCGAGCCCTGGGATATGCCCGGCTATGACAGTCAGGTCATAATGGCGGCGGGCACATTCAACAACGGCGCTTCCATCGAGCTGTCAGCAGATGCGCCCCTGCGCGAGCCCTATGCGGCATATGTACAGGGCGGCATAACCTATGCCAGCGGCAGGATGGGCATACTCTGCGCACTTCAGGAAATGTATGAGAAGGGATGCATCAAGGCGTTCTGACACGACAGATGCCCTTTAAACAGGACAGGATATATACATGAAGATACTTAATGCTTTCACGGCATATTTCAAGAAGCTCGACAAGATGCTGTTCCTGTTCTCTGCTGCATTGTCTGTGCTCAGTGTGGTGCTGCTCCATTCGATAGTGGCAAACGGCGTATCCACCGTGACGGTGACATCCTCGCTGTACCGCAATCAGGCACTGATCACGGCGGCGGCGTGGGTCATGGCACTGATACTGTGCGCCATAGACTATCACAAGGTGATAAAGCTGTGGGTGCTGTATGCGCCGGTGGCGATCGTACTGTCGCTGCTGGTATTCACGAAGCTCGGCATAGAGGTAGCGGAGGACAGGGCGTGGATAGACCTGGGGTTCATCACGCTGCAGCCCTCGGAGCTGCTCAAGATAACGTTCATCACCACCTTTGCACTGCATCTGTCCAAGGTGGGGGACAGGATAAACAATATCGGCCATGTGCTGCTGCTGATACTCCATGCGGCGCTCCCTACGCTGATAGTCGTAGCCCAGGGCGATGACGGCACGGCGTGTGTATTCATCATGATATTCGTGATCATGATGTATTCTGCGGTGATATCATGGCTGTACATCTTCCCCTGCATAATCGCGCTGCCTGTGGGACTGTGGTTCGTATGGGAGCATGTGATGAAGGACTTCCAGAAAATGCGCTTCAGGGTGCTTTTCGACGATGAGCTCGATCCTCTGGGCATCGGCTATCATCAGCGTGTGAGCAAGCTGGCGCTGGGCTCGGGGCAGATATTCGGCAAGGGACTTTACGGCACCGATTATGTGAAGGTGCCCGAGGCTGCCAACGACTTCATCTTCTCATATGTGGGACAGTGCTTCGGCTTCGTGGGCTGCATCGCAGTGATAGCCGTGCTGCTGTTTATCTCCCTGAAGATACTGGTGGATTCGAGAGTTGCGCGCGACCCGCTGGGCAAGCTGATATGCATAGGCGTATTCGCTATGATAATAACGCACAGCATACTCAATCTCGGCATGGTATTCGGGATGCTGCCGGTCATCGGCGTACCTCTGCCGTATCTCAGCCAGGGCGGCACATCCGTGCTCGCGGTATACATCGGCATAGGCCTTGTGATGAGCACCGCTTCGCACAATGAGAAGCAGTACAAGATGTTCTATGACCCGGACAAATAAGTTATGATAATAAGCCCGCAGGCGGGTCATGTGACCTGCTTACGGGCTGAAATTTATTTCTCGAATTCGTCCGCGACTTTGCGGAGCAGTTCGCGTATCTTCAGGTGCTGCGGACAGACTCTCTCACATCTGCCGCACTGTATGCAGTCGGATGCCTTGCCGTTGTTCACGGTATGGACATCGTGGTAATAGTAGTCGGCGTTCCAGTTATTGTATATCTTCTTGACATTCATGCAGGAGAACAGGTCGGGTATGCTGATATTCTTCGGGCAGCCCTCGATACAATAGCGGCAGCTCGTACAGGGTATCATATTCACGGATCGGATTATGGCACACACCTGCGCTATCGCCATAGTCTCCTTCTCGTCAAGTGGCTTGAAGTCCTGCATATATGAGATATTGTCCTCGACCTGTGCGAGGGTGCTCATTCCCGAAAGCACGCCTATCACGCCGTCAAAGCCTGCGGCATAGCGTATTGCGTAGGATGCGGGGCTGCCGCCGCGGAGAGCCTTTATCACGGATGCGGCTGCAGGCGGCAGGTCTGCGAGAGCGCCGCCCTTCACGGGCTCCATGACAAGGACGGGCTTGTCATACCTGCGGCAGACCTCATATACCTTGCGGGACTGCACTGCGGCATCATCATAGTCAAGGTAATTGAACTGTATCTGCACCGCTTCTATCTCGGGATGGTCGTTGAGTATACGCTCGAGCACCTCGGCGCGGTCATGGAAGGAGATGCCTACATGGCGTATCTTTCCCTCGGCCTTGAGCTCTGCGGCGGTCTCATACGCGCGGCATTTCTGGAATTTGTCATAGTTGCCCGCGCCCTGTGCATGCATGAGATAATAGTCGAAGTAGTCAACGCCGCACAGGCGCAGCTGCTCCTCGAAGAAGGGACGTATATCCTTCTGTGAATGGAAGTAGGGTTCGGTCAGCTTATCGGTGAGCATGAAGCTTTCCCTGGGATAGCGCTCACAGAGGCATTTGCGCAGGGACTTTTCGCTGAGCCCGCCTATATACCCGTGGGCGGTGTCGAAGTAATTGAAGCCTGCGTCCAGGTATCGGTCTATCATTGCGCAGAACTGCTTTTCATCCACGCTGCCTGTCTGCATGGGCAGACGCAAACATCCAAAACCGAGCTTCTTATTTATCATATCCATCATCCCTTTCATGTCACAAGAGGTTTACTCGGTACACTATGTTCCTACTTCGATTATACTTCGTTTTTCCTCTCTTGTCAAGGTCGGCAAAGCCGACAGTTACCCGGTATGCGTTTGCACGAGCCGTTTATACTATCCTCGGAGTGTGTGACAGTCCATACCCAAGCAATATGAGCTGCACGAACCTTTTAGACTATCCTCGGAGCATAGGATAGCATATGCCCGGCGGGCGGTGCCCGCATCCACCCGGTATGCATTTGCACGAGCCGTTTGTACTATCCTCGGAACACAGGATAGTCTATGCCTACTCTATACTCGCTTGCACGAGCCCTTTGTGCCGGATGTGGATGGAATGGCGCGGATAGGGGACAGATGCACTTCTTGTATCCAATTTGTAATAAAAGAAAAGCAATTTGTTAGATATTGCTCTTGAAATTTTTTCCGTTATGTAGTATAATGGTATGTATGTATAGTTTGATGACCGAAAGGAAAGTTTATGGATAAGAGACGGGACGGATATGGGGAACGTACCGGCAGAAAGCCGCACAGAGACAACTCCTCTGACAGGAGACCCCGCCGCGAGGCATCCGAGAAGCCCTACAGGGAAGACTCCGCAGAAATGCCCGAGGGTCTTATTATAGGAAGAAATCCGGTGCTTGAGGCACTCAAGTCCGGCAAGGCGATAGATGTGCTGTATGTGAACCCGGATGCGGGCGGGAGCATATCATCCATCACACGCATCGCGCGTGAGCAGGGCATAGTTATAAAGAGCGTGAGCGAGCAGAAGCTTTCGCAGATGTGCAGGGGCGCTGTGCATCAGGGCGTTATCGCTTCGGGCGCGTGCGCTGAATATGTGTCTGTGGAGGATATACTTGAGGTATCGCGCCGCAAGGGCACAGCACCTTTCATTATCATATGCGATGAGATAGAGGATCCGCACAATCTCGGCGCTATCATCCGTACTGCGGAGGCAGCGGGGGCTGACGGCATAATCATCCCCAAGAGAAGGAGCGCATCCCTCAACGCTACTGTATTCAAGACTTCCGCAGGTGCTGCGAGCTGGCTGCCCTGCGCAAAGGTGGCAAATATTCCTCAGACGATGGATATGCTCCGTGAGAACGGCATATGGATATTCGGCACGGACGCATCCGGCGATAGCTATACCCATACCGATCTTACAGGCCCGATGGCGCTCGTTATTGGCTCTGAGGGCTATGGGATGGGCAAGCTGGTCAGGAGCAAGTGTGACCATCTCGTTAGTCTGCCCATGAACGGAAGGATCACATCTCTGAATGCATCCGTTGCAGCAGGCATATTCATGTACGAGGCTGTACGTCAGAGATCATTGAATTGATTGAGGTGCTCGGATTGACTGATAAGAATTATTCGATAGATGATATACTGGGGGAATTCAAGGGCTCTTCCGGGGATCCGGATCAGCTTGATGATATACTTCGCAGTTACCCTGCGACCAGCAGCTATGACGATGATCTGGCAGACATCTTCGACAACGGTGATTCTGCCCTGTCCGTCAGCGGCTTCAATATCTCCCAGCCCGGAAGCTATCCCTCTGCCGAGGAGATACGGCGCAAGGCAGCCAATATAACTCTTGTCCCCGATGAAGAGCTTTCTCCCGAGGACAGGGCGAAAAAGCAGCAGCAGATAAACTACGAGATCATGAGCGGCGACTATGAGAGGAAGAATGTCCCTCAGGAGCTCAAGACCTCGATAGAGCTCGAAGCGGAGCGCCTTGACCGTGAAGAGAACCCGGAGAGCGCAGATGCGCCGGAGGAATTCCCGGATATACCCGAGAAAGCAGACAAGCCGTTTTTCTCCATAAAGCGCCCCAAGGGCGAAAAGGAGAGCATATTCCCGTGGAAAAGGAAGAAGAAGGACAAGGCTCAGAAGGGCTTCGGACTTGATCTTCTCGGTGATGTGGAAGGCGTACATGACGAGGACGATGATTTCGAGAAGAAATACGGGAGCATACCGCTTTTCACCGAGGAGGAGCGCGAGGAACTGATACAGCAGTCGATGAACGACGACATGCATACTTTGCCCGCGGATCTGAAATTTGAGGATGATCAGGGTCATTCCCTGTCGGAGAAGATGGAGATGGAGGAGTACAGCGAGAAGTATTCCTCGGATGATGACATCCCCGAAGAGCTGCCCCGTCCTGTGGGGAAGGAACCCGAAGTCAAGCGTGTGGACAATCCCCTTGACAAGTATCAGGATCTTGACAAGGTGAGCGAGCTTGACCTTGAAAGCATAATAGAGCAGTACGACCCGCCGAAGAAGATCACGGTGGACACTTCACCGCTCAAGCCTCTCACGGATATGGTGAACAAGCTCATAGCCAAAGAGGATGACGGTGTGAGCGAGCTCGGCTCGCGCAAGATAAAGAAGGAAGTACGCCCCATAGAAAGGCCGCAGGCATCCGATGTGGACTTCGGACTTTCGGGAAAGATACTCAGCGATACATTCTCGTTCAAGACGGCGAACCCCGAGATACAGCGCCTCGAGAAGCTGCGCCAGAGCAGGGAGGAGAAGGTAAGGAGCTTCGACTACAAGGGGCTCGACTCCGACGATGACGCCGCGGATGAGAAGGAAGAGCCCATAGCGATAGAGGAGGACAATGAGCCCGAGACCATAGATGATTTCGAGTCGCTGATGGATGCTCCTGCTATCGCACAGCACATCGAAAAGCAGAAGAGCGAGCTCATAATACGTCTGCTCGTACTCGTGATATGCTTTGCGGTATCGGTATATATCGCAGTGGCAAACGATCTGACGCTGCCCGTGCTCAAGACCCTTACGATGATAGACAAGCGTCTGCGCCCCGATTCGTTCCTGACGATAAATACCGCGGTGGGAGTGATCGCCGGCATAGTATGCCTGAACAATATGATGAGCGGTCTCTCACAGCTCTTTTCCCTCAAGCCGAACAATGATTCGCTGTGTGCCGTGACGCTCGTATCGAGCCTGCTCACGTCGCTCCTGTCGCTGCTCTCGACAAATGTCATACGCGGCAATTTCGCATTCGTATATATGCCCGTAGCGCTGGGTGCGCTGATATTCAACACCGTCGGGAAGCTGCTGATAGTATTCCGGACGCAGCGAGGGTTTGCAAATATCTCGGGCGATACCGAGCATTATGCGCTTTTCTGCATGAAGGAGGACAGCGAACAGGCGGTCAACTTCACGCGCGGTGCGCTCACAGACCTTCCCCGTCTGGCAGGTATGCACAAGACCGAGATGGTCACGAACTTCCTGAAGAACTCCTATACCACAGACAGCACGGACGGCTTCTGCCGCAAGCAGGTGCCGCTGATAGGCATATTCTCCGTAGTGATAGGCATTGTGGCGGGCTTCATGTCAAGAGAGGAATCCGGCTCGATGGGCGCGTTCTGCGTGGGTCTGTCGGTATTCTCGGCAGTATGGGCAGTATGCTCGTGCTACGCTATGATGCTTATAGTAAATCTCCCGATGAACCGCCTTTCCGAATCCTGCGCAAAGAAGCAGGGAGCGGTCATAGGCTTTGACAGCATAGAGGAATTCTCGGGCGTGAACAGCGTCATGGTGGATGCCGCACAGCTTTTCCCTGCGGGTAGCATAAAGCTGATGAACATAAAGAGCTTCTTCAACACATCTATGGATGAAGCGATAGTGCAGGCGGCAAGCCTTACGCATCAGTCGGGCAGCATACTCGACAGCATGTTCTACGAGATAATATGCGGCAAGACACAGATGCTTTCTCCTGTGGAGAGCTACCTTTATGAAGATTCCATGGGGCTCTGCGGCTGGATAAACAACAAGAGAGTGCTCCTGGGCAACCGTGACCTGATGATAAATCACAGCATAGAGGGGCTCCCCTCCGCGGTAAAGGAGCAGGAATACACGAAGGACGGCAGGATAGCGGTATATCTTTCCATATCCGGTCAGCTCTCCGCGATGTTCATAATAGAGCTCGTTCCTTCCTATCCCATAGTACAGGCACTCAGAGACCTCGAGCGCAAGAACATACAGGTGATGCTCAGGTCTGTGGATTCGATGCTTGCGGTGAATACGCTCTCTGATCTGTTCGACGTATCGCCGTCATTCTTCAGGCTCGTGCCCTTCCGCTACCACAGCGATTTCTCGGAAGCGGTCGGATTTACCGCACAGGCCGATGCAAAGCTCGCCTGCACGGGCAGCTTCCCCTCATTCGTGCAGATGATACTCGGCACAAAGACGCTGCACACGGTGACATCCGTAGGCATTGCCACACAGGCGGCACAGATACTCTTCGGCATACTCTTGGTGCTGTTCCTTGTTCTGATACGCAATTTCAGGGAACTGACGGTAACTATGGTGCTGCTGTACAATCTGGCATTTGCAGCAGGCTACGCAATATTCCAGCGATTCTATAAGATGTAAAAAGCGACCGTTGCCACGAATGTGGCAACGGCTGTTTATCATATTCTGCCTGCTCCGCAGTGTACGCAGAACTCTGCTTCGGGCTCGTTCTGTGCGCCGCACGCCTTGCACTGCCATGCATAGGGATGCACGAGCGGCTGAAATCCCGGCTGAGGCGGCTGCGGTACGGGCTGATACTGCGGTTGTCCGTAGGGCTGCGGGTATCCCTGCTGAGGGGGATACTGCTGCGGAGGATACTGCTGGTACGGCTGCTGCGGCGGGTAGGGCTGCTGCGGATACGGATAGGGCGGATATTGTCTGTACAGCATGGGGTCAACATAGGGCTGCTTGCATATGCATACGATAAGACCGATGATGTGCAGGAAGAAGCCCCACAGGAAGCCGTGGTTCTTCTCGGGCGGATAGCCCTTGCCCTTGACTATCCTGTCACAGACGATGCCGAAGGCTATGGGTATCCCCAGATATATAAATATCACCATGATTATAGCAAAAACGTCATTGTAAGCCATTTTGTTCCTCCTATATGAAAACCGCTGCTGTACAGCAGCGGTCGTCAATTATCTTCTTGCTCCGCAGTGTGCGCAGAAACCTGCATCGGGCGCATTCTGTGCGCCGCATGAGGGACATTGCCACGGGTACTGCTGAGGATAGGGCTGCTGAGGCTGATACTGCTGAGGTGCGCCGGTGGGATACTGAGGATTCTGTCCTAAGTTGTAGGGATTGTATGTGAGGTTAGGGTCAACATAGGGCTGCTTGAGAGCAACTACGATAAGACCTATGAGGCCGAGCCAGAAGCACCATGCAAAGCCATGGTTCATGTTGTCGGGATAACCCTTGTCCCTGACGATCTTCCTTCCGAGAAATCCCAGTGCAACGCAAATGCCTATCTGAAATGCCAGAGAGCCTATCAGTGAAGCGCTGCTGTAAGCGAGATCCGAATCCATTATAAACACTCCTTTTTTACAGGGTCTCCCCCTTATGTCATTTACTATGATAACATATATTCATTAAAAATGCAATAGTTTTACATTAAAATTCGATCAGAGTTTGCCCGCAGATGCGGGATGCTGCGAGAGGTGTATATGAACAAGAAACAGAGAAGTTCAAATATGGAGCTGCTCAGGATATTTTCCATGCTGATAATAGTGCTGCATCACTGCGCTGTGCACGGCAAGTTTGACTTCGGATATGCGGAGTTTATCCCCAACAGGCTCGGCACCAGGCTCATTTCACTGGGGCAGTTGGGCGTTATGATGTTCATGATGATAACGGGCTATTATCAGTGCAAGAGTATATTCAAGTGGAAAAAGCCCGTTCTCGTATGGGCTGCCGCAGAGTTCTATTCGCTGGGGATATATATCATCACGCTGGTCACGGGCTATAATGAGTTCTCATGGGAGGACCTGTATTCTTCCGCAGCGATAGTACTGCACCGACGGTACTGGTTCGTCACTGCCTATATTGCGGTGTATTTGCTGTCTCCCGTGCTCAACGCCTTTGCAGAGAAGGCATCGCGCACACAGTTTCTTACGGTGATGTGCTCTATGACCACCGCACTGTCGGTGCTTCCTACGCTCACGGGCAGGGATATATTCCTTGAGAGCGGCAAGAGCGTGATGTGGATGTCGATAGTCTATCTCACGGGAGCATATCTGAGATATTATCCCGATGCCCGCGTGACAAAAAGGCGTATTGCCCTTGCAGGTGCGGCAGGGTCGCTGGTGCTGTTCGCCGCCGCCACCGTCTATGTTGACAGGCTGATCATGGCGGATGAGAGCATGAAGAAATATGCGTCGCGTATCTATGACGATGCATCGTTCACACCGATGTTCACACTTGCTTTATGCATATTCGCGCTGTTCACCACCTTCGATATACCGTACAGCAAGGTGATAAACTTCATAGGGGCATCCACCTTCGGCATATATCTGATACACGACAACGCGTATATGAGAAAGATACTGTGGGTGGAGCTGTTCGGATTCAATAAGCACATGATGAATCCGCTGCTGATACCGTATATGGGATGCTGTGCCATAGCGGTGTTCATCTGCTGTATGCTTACAGACAAGGTGAGGGCGCTCATCTTTTCGGCTGCAGAGAAGCTGATCTCAAAACGCACGGAATAAGGATATCGTTTAGGCCGCATACAGACAAGAAACGCCCGTAAAGCCGTTTATACGGCTTTACGGGCGAAGTCATTAATGAAGAGAACGGAGCTTATTTCATGGTCATCCCGTCAGGGTATCTTCCTGCCACGGTATCCGGCTTTATATCATCCTTATCGACAGCTTTATATGTCATGATAGTTTCTGCATCCTCGGCGCTGATCGGGTAATATGCCCACAGTGCGGCATCGGGGCAGCTGTCTTTGTCAAAGCGCACAGCACCATAGCCCGGGACATCCCCCATAAAGCTGCTCATTGCGTTTTCGATATCCGTGCCGTCGTTTCTGTACTCACCGCAGTAATTGTCGGCGGATATACGGAATGTGTGCCATCCCTCGGGCACGGGCGTGCCCTCGACTTCGCACAGGGTCGCATAGGTAGCGGCATTCGAGAAAAGATACTTTGCGTTGGAGTTTGCCTTTTCGAGAAGCTCATCGGGCGGCAGACTGTCTTCGGGCAGCACTATGCTGCCGTCTGCCTGCGCATAGGATACAGAAGAGGGATAGGTGCCGAAAAGCTTTCCGCCCTCTATATCACTTGCGGACAGCGATGAGGTATCGAAGAAGCTGTCCTCCGTGCCCTCTGTTATGGGAGAGCCGGACCACACAGACTTGTCCGGGTTGCCTTCCGCATTGATATGCACTGCGGCAAAGCCCTGTATATTCCCCATGAAGCTGTTCAGTACGCCTTCGATGTCAGAGCCGTCCTCGCTGTATTCACAGCCGAATCTGTCCGCCGACAGTGCAAAGGTGTACCATCCTTCGCTGATGCTGCCCCCGCTCACCATAACGTCGGTAGAGTATACGGCAGCATTCGAGAATATTTCCTTTGCGTGGGAGTTTGCTTCATCGAGAAGCGCCTGAGGAGTATATGTGCTCTTTCCCTCGAATGTTATCTCGCCGGGATATTTGCCGACGGCCTTTCCGTCGTTTATGCTGCCGGCATCGAGCTGTGCCATAGCGGACAAAACGCCCGTATCTTCTATGGGTGCGGCAGACCAGTAGGCTTCGTAGGGATAGCCGGACTTGGCTATGAATACCGCAGCGTATCCGCCGTCATATCCCATCTCTGCGTTGAGCGCTTCACCGAGGTGTGCCCCGTCATACCCGGACTCGCCTGCTTCCTCCGTGAGAGTGAAGATGTATTTGCCTTCTGTCACGGGGTGACCTTCGATCTCGCAGTAAGTGGCGTAGTCATTGGCTGCATTGAATACATGTCTGGCATTGGCATTTGCCATGGACAGCAATATATCGGGGGAGATCACAGCCTCGGAGGTATCCTCCGCGGCTGACGATTCGCTCACCGTGACATCGGGTATATCCGACCCCTCGATCGATGAGGCGGGAGACGATGTGCTGCATGAGGCGAGCAGTATCACTGCCAGTGCAGCTGCATATTTCTTATACATAAGATCACTCCAAAAAACAAGCGGCTCCTATGAGCCGCTTGCAGCAGTAGTATGTCAGCTTTATCAGCCAAGCTCTG
>JAFPPJ010000403.1 GCA_017410745.1 Oscillospiraceae bacterium | reverse complement strand
GCATATACGGTGTACTCGGCATAGGGAGCGTGCTCTGCATCCATCGGAGCGGTAAGCACTGGGAACAGTTTGAGCGCATCGCTGTTCCTGCCGAGAGCCTTCATCACCCTCAGATGTGCATCGCCCGAAGGCACGAGTTTGTCATAACGTGAGGCATCCATGCATATCACGCCGCTTTCCTCGCATATGCCTGTCTCATCCATGCGCTTCGCATTGACATTGATCTTTACCTTGCCGCCCTTGTATGTGAGGGTTATGACAGCTGCATCGCTGCTGTCACGTTCAAACTTCTCCTCATCTATGGTGAAGAAATGCTCGATCAGGTCATTGTCTGCGGTAAGAGTGCCGCCGGTGCTGTCAAGGCGTATCCAGTCCTTGTCACATTCTATGGTGTATGTTACAGTACCGCCCATGAGTGCAGCTGCAAATCCTGCACATCGTCCCTTGTCGGTATGAAGGAAACGGTCTATATCAAGAGTATGACCTGTCCACTCATGTCCGCTGGTCGCGCCGTGCTGATACACAGGCCCTACTATCATATCATCCCTGTCTACGGGAATGACCGTATGTATCACGGGATTTGCGGATTCCTCGCTGTTCCAGAAATGGAAGCCTATATGCGGTGCAAGGCCGAAGCCGTCAAATCTGCCGTCTCCTACAGTATGGAGAAGATCGCGGAGCTTTGCATCCCTGTCAAGGCATTCCTTTACAAGAGCACCATAGCGGTTGGCTGCCACAGCACCTATTCTTGAATAGTAATGGTTGAAAGAGGTATATATCCACATACGCACAAGGTTTGCGCCTGCAAGCATTGGATAGGATATCTGTTCTGTATAGGCAGCCGTGTATTCATCGGGGAGGAGCTTTTCCGTCTCGGTGCATACATTTATCATATGCTCTGTCTGCTCAAGTATCCTCTGCGCTTCACCGTAAGACCTGATGCTGTAGATATACTCGTTCATGTGCTCGGGTCTGCGGTTATGCATCAGACGTACAAATTCCGTATATGCGTCTGCAAGGGTGATGCACTGTTCGTCTGTCAGTGCGCCGCCGAACTGCTGCTGCATCCATCTGTGCATATATTCATCAGTGCTGTCGGGAGCGGATATACCGTATTTATCATAGTCGTAGGCGAGGCCGAGGAAATAGCACAGCGGCATCTCGTTGAGCCCGAGGTCACCTACGTTGACTATCCACAGCTCACGCACGCCATGCTCGTAGCAGGCGGTCATCTGCTCCCATACCACCGGCAGATACGAGGAATTGATCCACTCATAGGATACGGGATCGCCGTGATAGTCGAAGTGATAGTACATACCGAAGCCGCCCTTGTGTGTGCGCATCTTTTCATCGGGCAGTGTGCGCAGATAACCGTGGTTGTCATCGCACAGCATGAGTATCACATCTTCAAGTTCCTTGCTGTCGCAGAGCCCTTCGGTCTCATCGTCTCCATAGTAGTACGGCTCCACTTCCTTGTACAGTGCGAGCATACGGGGGACT
>JAFPPJ010000402.1 GCA_017410745.1 Oscillospiraceae bacterium | reverse complement strand
CATAGTGGCATTGAGGCTGTAGATCAGATCGTTCATAGCTGTCTGTTCCTGTTAAGAAAGTCTGCAAGCGCCTGTACCGCAGCGGCGGCCTGTGCGTCTTCTGCGGCGGGGAGAGTTTCCGTGCTGTGGCTGCACACAAGCGGGAAAACCTGCGTGGTGTTTATATGATGCAGCAGTATCCTTGCGGTGGAATATGCCCTGTCAGGGTCGCCGTCACCGCCCCCTGCAAGTATCACGCCGCCGCGCTTCTCTCGTATCGGAGTATCCTCGTGCCTGAAAAAGCGTGCGGAAAAATACATCTGCAGGCGGCTCGCAGTATCGAGCAGTTTCCCTGTGAGCTCGTTAAAGTATATGGGCGATGCGATGACCGCATTGTCACATTCTTCGATGTATCTGTACACATCCTGCATACTATCATCAATGGGACATGCCATTTCGGTGCGGCAGCAGCGGCAGTCGATGCACGGCGATATATCATCATAGTAGCATGACACCTCATATATATCACCGTCAAGATGCGCTTTCAGCACATCGAGCAGGGCGGCGGTATCTCCGCTCCTGCGGGGTGAGCCGTTTAGTATCAGCGTCTTCATGTGATGTCCTTTCTGTATGGCTTCGGGATATGGTCGGATACGAGGGCGGACAGATGCACGGTGAACTCCGCGAACATATCCGCATCATAGTCCTTCCCCATGCAGGCTATCTCAAACTCCGCATCATCATAGAAGGTGTACCAGCCTGTCTCGTGAAAGCCCGCTCTCATATAAAATCCCTTGCGCCTTATGCTCAGCTCATCTGCGGGCACTTCATATTCCACGACTATCTGATATCCCTCGTACATCCCCGAAAGGGCGGCAAGCGCCCTGCTGCCGGTGCCTCTTGAGCGCAGATCACGTCTCACCGCAAGATAGGCAAGATATACTATATCCTTGTATATGCGTATCACCATAAAGCCTGCGGGCATATCCTCATATATACCGATGACCTGTGCCCCCGTAGCGATAAGGTCTGCAATGGAGTTGCGCTCGTTCTCGGGGATGGCCTCTTCATTTATGCTCTCAAATACAGCGATGTCGGCACTGTCCGCCGATATATTCCTGAGTTCCATATCATGCCTTTCTGCATACGGCTGTCACGCTCATATACCCATCCTTCACCTGTGCGAATATGTCTCCGTTCATACCGTGCATGAGACGGCGGCATATGAACAGTCCGAGACCGTTCCCCTGCCTGCCCTCCGAATTTGACCCGCGCCAGAAGCTGTCAAAGATATGTGTGAGCTCATTTTCGGGAAGTGTGCATCCGCTGTTTCTTACCGTGATGAGACAGCAGTCCTCCTCCTCACCGAAGCTTATGCATATCTCACGGCCGTCGCCGTACTTCACGGCATTCTCCATAAGGTTCTGCATGACCTCGGTGAGCCTTTCGGGGTCGCCCTTTAAAAGGACGTTTGCGTGCTTCTCAACGGCAAAGCCCGTATGGGATGCGGCAAGTCTTTCCCTGTACTGCACCTCTGTCGGATGTATCACATCATCTGTGTAGAACTCTGTGTTATTGACCTCAAGCTGCATAAAGCCGCCGCCGAGCTTATCTATGATCTCATTTACATACCGCTCTATCTCATCGGCATGACGGCCTATATTCCCTGCCGCCTCCGCCTGCTTTTCCCTGTCGGTATATATACCCCTCTGCAGAGCCTTTGCACTGAGCTTTATGCCGGAAAGCGGCGTCTTTATATCGTGTGACAGGGACAGCAGCATCGTCTTCTCCGCCTTTGCCTGCTCAAGTCCGCGCTGACCGCTCTTCTCGAGCTCCTCTCGCAGCATATCGAGCCCCCACAGGAATTTGCCGAAATAGCGGCTCTTCTGCTCTGTAAGCGGGACGGTGAGATTTCCCTTTGACAGCTCATAGGGTAGCGAGGAAATCCTGTTGAACGGCTTTATCACAGCCTGCCTGATATATATGAGCACGGCGGTAACGATGACCGCACATACTATGAATGCGGCATTCACATATACACGGCCGTCCGACTGCGGCGTGATATATTCGATGCGGTACATCTCACCGTTTACATTGCGTATGAGATACTGTCCGTCATCGGTGAAGAAGCTGTCGTCCCCGCTGTACCGTGTCACTGCGGTGACGCCGGGATAATCCTCGGCGGATACCTCTCTGCCTGCCTCTATCTCCCTGCATATCCTGCCTGCATCCACAAGGTACTGCTTCCCCGCATCGGCCTTTGACATACATATATTCACTGTCAGAGCGGCGGCGGCGATAAGCGCCAGCACAGCCGCAAAGAGCGCATCATAGGTCTTCATTTTCCCACCTGTATCCCTTGCCCCATACCGTGACTATCCTCTTGGGCTCCTTCGGGTCGTCCTCTATCTTCTGCCTGAGCCATTTGATGTGTACGGTGAGGGTCTGCGGCTCGGATTCGCTGTCTGAGCCCCATACACGGTCGAATATAAGTGACTTGTCAAGGGTCTGACCCTTGTTCTCCATAAGCAGTCGGAGAAGTTCAAACTCCTTTGCTGTGAGAGTAAGGGGCTTCCCACCCTTTTCTGCCGTGCCGTCCGTGGTGTTGAGCCGTATATCCCCGTCGGTGATATGGTCTCTTGCAAGGCGGCGGCGGAATATGCCCTTTATCTTTGCGATGAGTATATCTATGTCGTATGGCTTCTCGATATAGTCATCCGCTCCCGTGATGATGCCGTTCAGCTTGTCCTCACGATCGGTGCGGGCGGTAAGTATGATAACCGGGGTGTTGTCCCGCTCCCGTATGCGTCTGCACACAGCAAAGCCATCCATACCCGGCAGGTTTATATCGAGCAGAACGAGCCTTGCGCCGTATCTCTCATACAGCTGCAAGGCTTTTTCTCCTGTATCCGCAGTGCTGACCGTATATCCCTCTGCACGAAGAAAATCGCACAGCAGGGCACACAGCTCCGCATTGTCCTCAACTATAAGTATATCCGTCATAATATCCCCCCTCTCCATATTTTACCATATCCGAAGCAATATAACAAGGGGGTCGGCGCAAATCTTCCTGCTTTTTTGTCTGTATTACAGTGAACGTCTTACCATCCCATTTCCATGAGCCAGTTGTTGAGGGCGCGCTCCCTGTCACGCAGAGGCTCTGCCCTGTCGATGCCAAATTCGCCCTTGATGTTGCCGTCCACAATGAACAGCACCCTTGTGCATTTAGCTGCCACCTTTGCATCATGGGTCACGAGCATGATCGTAGTGCCCTCTTCATTGAGCTTTGCAAGCTCCGCCATTACCTCCTCGGAGGAGGTGCGGTTGAGCGCACCGGTAGGCTCATCGGCAAATAGCATCTTAGGACGGTTCATCATGCTGCGGCATATACAAGCCCGCTGGAGCTGTCCGCCCGATACCTCGTTTATGTCGTTGTCGGCGATATCGGCAATGCCCAGCTTGTGCATCAGCTCACGTCCCCGCTCTGTCTTTTCCCTGCGGGATGCCTTGTTTCTCCTTGACTTCACTGCGGGGAGTATGATATTATCGAGCACGGTGAGATTTTTCAGCATATACATCTGCTGGAATATAAAGCCCATATCGTCAAGGCGCAGCTCCGCCAGCTCATCCTCGCTCAGTGACGATATATCTCGTCCGCAGAAATCCACCTTTCCCGAGGTCATCCTGTCCATTCCAGATACGGTGTAGAGCAGCGTGGATTTGCCCGAGCCCGACGGTCCCATCACTGCCACCATCTCGCCCTCATTCACCGTGAAGCTCACATTGCGCAGCACATGGTTCTGCCGCTTGTTCACCACATATGTCCTGCAAAGATCCCTTACTTCAAGTACAGCCTTCATATGCCCTGTCCTTTCCGCTCCGCAAAACTGACCTTACCGGAAGCACTTCCTTTTAGCCTTGTGTATATCACCACTGCGGCAAAGGAGATAAGCTCGCCGATGATCACACGTACTATCTGCATCTCGTCAACGCCGCTGTCGGTCACAACATGGAGCAGATTGGTCACGATGCAGTTGTTGAAGAAATGGTCTGACGCGCCTATCCAGATATTCCCCGTCTGACGGTACAGCAGTCCCCATTTTATCCCCATGAGTGATGAGAGCACTATATACCCCACGGTCATCACCGCAAATGTTCCCGCTGTCATATCGCCGTCTATGAGACTGCGGAAGGGTGTGACGATATGCCACAGGCCGAACAGCAAAGCGGATATGTACAGCGCCCTTGATGCACCGTGCTCCTTTGAGATGTATGTGATGAAGAAGCCCCTGAACACGCCTTCCTCCATCCATACATTGATGATGTTGAAGAATATGCACATCAGCACGAAGCCTGCTCCCGTGTTCTTCATCATGTTCCCCGTGAGGGAAAAGCCCGTCACAAAATATTCCATATGAGCGGGTGAGCCCTGAGCGGACAGGACGATAAATTCTATGACGAATGCGATGAAGTAGCTTGCGGCACATATCCCGAAGCCCTTTAGCACCCCCGTTGCGAAGTCCTCTTTCTTAAAGCCTATGCCGCGCCATTTCATCTTCATCATCCGAAGCACCGCAAAGAGCGCTGCTATGCCGAACACCTTGTTGATAAAGCACTCTGCGAAAAATGTCTCATCCGTCCTTATCACAAGCACCTCGAATGCGTGTACTGCAAGGCATATCATAAACAGGACAATGCTGTTCCTTATTGTATTTCTGTTATTCATATACTGTCTCCTTTATTCGATGGATGCGGTATCGTTTGCCTTCACCGTTGCGGTATACAGTGCGGTGATGAATGTTCCTGCGATCACCGCCGCAAATATGAGCGCCGGCAGCAGCAGAAATGTCTCCGCTGCATTGACGGAATATCCGATCCCGCTTATGGCTCCCATTATACCGAATATGGGATCCATGATGAGCTTTGTGACAGGCAGGCACAGCACCGCTGCTGCGATAAGTGACATAGCGGAAATAATGATGAACCGCATGATGTGTATCCCTATAACGGAGCGGCTCTTGAAGCCCATCGCCTTCATAAGTGCTATTTCCTGCCGCTGCTTTGAGATGAATGAACGTTCCATCAGCACCGTTATCAGGACTATTATTATCAGCGACACCGCAAGTGTAAGCTCCTTTACTTTCTTTACATACTATCAAAAGTTCTTAATTCTCGTGAAGATTATAGGATGGGATATCTTTGGAAAACAGATGAAT
>JAFPPJ010000401.1 GCA_017410745.1 Oscillospiraceae bacterium | reverse complement strand
GTCTTCTTTCCGTTGAAGCCTGCGATATCGCCCGATGTGCGTGGAAGGTATATGCCAAAGCAGCGGTATATCTCATCTGTGATGCCGGAGCAGTCATTTGAATGTTCAACTCCTGCCCAGCCGTATCTGTCGCCGAAAAGCTTGAATGCCTGTCTTACCACGTTTGCTCCTGTATATGGCAGGTACCCGATATTCACATCTTCCTTTATGGATATGAGGGAATATCTGTCCTCGATCATGCCGTCTGAACCCCTTACGGGCAACTTGACTATATAGCATCCCTTCGTTTCCCTGTCATTGATGAATTCGGGTGCGTCCTCTGCCTTTACAAGAGGGAGCTTTGTGCCCATGGGGATAAGGCTGCCCGAAAGTGAAGTATTCACCACATCATCCTGCAGGCGCACCTCTCTGCCTGTCACCATAAGGAATTCATCGGGGTCCTTTCTTGCGAGCCAGTCCTCCTTGTCCTCGCATATAGCCACGCAGTCCTTGCGTACCCATCCGCAGAAGCCTTCAAACATTACATAGTACCATTCGCCGTCGGTGCTCTCATGGACAACTATCAGAGGGGCAAATGGCATGAATTCCGACCATACCATAACATCATAGAAACGGTCTGACTGGTCTTCACCGATAAAATCATAGGAAGGGAATGCACGCAGGCTCGATCTGATGATGGAATAACCGTACTTCACCTCCACTGCGTCGGGAATGGCATCATAGTTTGCCTTTTCTCTGAGCTTTTCCCAATATGAGGATGTGGTGGGCTTGCCCCTCAGATAAACAGCAGAAGGATCGTCGGGGACGGTAGCTGCACCTACGAAATAACGGACTATATCGCCGTCAAGTGTGCCGTCAACGTCATAGATGGAAAATTCGCCTGTTTCATAGCCTATCATGGGAGCATTGTTCTCACGCAGGGCAGGCAGATTCTTCTTTGAGTGGATCGTCTTGTTGGGATCGACTGTGCTGTTTTCTATCCAGAACTCCGCATCTGTCATATCGAATGATACCATATCATCCATGCGGACATAGTCATTTATGTCGGGTGCTGCGGCAGATGCTGTCACAGTGAGCGATGCGGGAGCGGTCATCATGGATAATGCGAGACATACAGCAGCAACGGCTCTGATCTTTTTATTCATATTCGTACTCCTTTGTAATACGGTCGTATCGGGACTGCTGTCATCCGTAAAGCAGGCCCGTAAATGTCAATTACTATTATATCACATTTTATCGGCAAATGCAATAGTCGGTAAAACCCAGTCGGCAAAGCTGACTGTTACTTCGCCGGTTCTAACATTTGATCTGTAACCTGACCGCTTTATATGCTATATTAAACCCGATCCGGATCTGCATATAAAATTCCCCTGCACAGGGCAGGGGAAAGGCTTTGATCATACTCTGAACATAAGGTCGCCGTAGGTGGGGAAGGGCCACATATCATCGGGGACGTTCATTTCAAGCTCATCTGCCACAGCCCTCATGGACTGCATTGATGAGAACACTTCCTCGCGGTAATACATAGCACATTCTACCACATCACACTTGTCGCATGCGGCGATGACAGTCTTGTCAAGGTCGCTTATGGCATCATAGAGGGCGGTGTTGAGCTCTGTTATCTTATCTGCGATCTTCTTTTCAAGGGCAGCGTCGATGCCAGCGGCAATATTTGCGTTTATGCTTTCTGCAAGCTGTGCAGCATAGCGCATACCGGTGGGGAGTATCTGCTTCTTAGCCATATCGAGCATAGTGAGAGCCTCGATATTGATGACTTTTGAATAGCTTTCGAGAAGTGCTTCTTTTCTGGATTCGATCTCCTTGCCTGTATAGACATTGAAGGATTCAAAGAGCTTTACATTCTTCTCATCGGTATAGTGTGGCATTGCATGAGCAGTGGAAACATAGTTGGGGAGCCCTCTGCGCTCTGCTTCCTCTACCCAGCTCGCATCATATCCGTTGCCGTTGAATATTACTCTCTTGTGCTTCTTGAGTGTCTCAACAAGTAGTTTGTTCAGATCCTTCTTGAAATCTACGGAATCTTCGAGCTTATCTGCAAACTCTCTGAGAGAATTCGCAACTAT
>JAFPPJ010000400.1 GCA_017410745.1 Oscillospiraceae bacterium | reverse complement strand
CGAAACTGCACTCATAGATATTAAGCCGGATGCGGGCACTGCCCGTCGGTCGGCGTTGACATTTGGGCAGATGTGTGATATAATGGTCATATTCAATGAGCTTGCGTATAGACCCGACGGACAGGGGGATCATGATGATATATGACAAAAAGACCGTGACGCTCAAGGACGGCAGACAATGTGTCCTGCGCAGTGCTGCGGCTGACGACGCAAAAGCTGTTCTTGATGTGTTTATACTTACCCATGAGCAGACCGACTACCTGCTGACCTACCCGGATGAGAACACATTCACAGTGGAGCAGGAACGTGAATTCCTGCAAAAGACCATAGACAGCGATAACGAAATATCCATACTTGCAGAGGTGGACGGTATAGTCGTAGGCTCTGCGGGAGTAGAATGCATAGGCGATAAGTGCAAGCTGCGTCACCGCGCTTCCTTTGGCATCGGCATCGACAAGGCATACTGGGGACTTGGCATAGGTATTGCCCTGACAGAAGCCTGCATAGAGTCTGCAAAATCAGCGGGATATGCTCAGCTTGAACTTGATGTTGTCGCAGATAATAAAGCAGCGTTGTCACTTTACAAAAAAGCAGGATTTGTCGAGTACGGCCGCAATCCCAGAGGCTTCAGGTCACGCCTGACAGGCTGGCAGGAACTTGTGCTGATGCGGATGGAATTGACCGATCATTTATGACATTATATGCGGGAGGGATACTATGGCTTTTTTACAGGTACAGTTCTATTCAAAGACATTGGTGGTGGCATCTACGATAAATGTCATCCTGCCCGAACCGTCAAAGGGGATAGGCATATCCGAATGCGGAGATGAAGAGCCGCCCAAGGTGCTCTATCTGCTGCACGGTTACAGCGACGACCATTCCATATGGATGCGCCGCACATCGGTGGAGCGCTATGCTGCCGCACATAACCTTGCTATAGTGATGCCTGCTGTAAATCACAGCTGCTACTGCAACGAAGTCAGCGGTGAGCGGTACTGGGACTATGTCAGTGAGGAGCTGCCTGAGGTCTGCAGCCGTTTCTTCCGCATAAGCACGCGCCCGGAGGATACCTATGTAGCGGGGCTGAGCATGGGAGGATACGGCGCTATGCGCCTTGCGCTCACATATCCCGAAAGGTTTGCTGCTGCGGCATCTTTCAGCGGTGCGGTAGACCTGGCATCACAGCTGTTGTATTCCGACGGGCTGGGTCTTGCAAGGATATTCGGCACAAAGGATATAACGGGCACAGATGTGGATACCATGTATCTTATGAAGAAAAATGCCGCTGCGGAGCATAAGCCGAGACTGTATGTAAGCTGCGGCACGGATGATTTCCTGTATGATGAGCATAAGAGATTTGTCCCGGCACTCAGGGAAAACGGCTGGGATGTCACAAGCTTCGAGAAGCCCGGAGCAACACATGAATGGGGCTTCTGGGATGAACAGATAAAGGCGTTTATCGAATTCATATATGCCTGATGCGGAGGTGATCATATGAGTATCACAGGAGCATTTATAGTGCCGCATCCGCCTATGATAGTGCCTGCGGTGGGCAAGGGCAGCGAGCGGCAGATAGCTGAGACTGCAGCGTCATATAGTGCCGTGGCTGAGGAGATAGCTGCACTCGCACCAGATACGATTATCATATCGAGCCCGCATTCTGTGATGTATTCCGACTATTTTCACATTTCTCCGGGGAAGGAAGCAAAGGGCGACCTTTCACGATTCGGAGCGTCCTCGGTGAAGGTGTCACTTGAATATGACAGCGAATTTGTACGGGAATTGTGCCATATATGCGGCGACGATGGCTTTCCTGCAGGCACGATGGGCGAAAGGGAGCGTGCTCTCGATCACGGCACGATGGTGCCGCTGTACTTCATCACGCAGAGGTGTGCTGATTTCAGGCTCGTGCGCATAGGACTGTCGGGTCTGCCGCTCACAGATCATTACAGGCTCGGACAGTATATCAAGGAGACATCGGACAGGCTCGGCAGAAGCACGGTATATGTGGCAAGCGGCGATCTTTCGCATAAGCTGCAGGAGTACGGCCCCTACGGCTTTGCAAAGGAAGGCCCCGAATACGATGAAAGAGTAATGGATGTATGCGCACGGGGCGCGTTTGAAGAGCTGCTCGGATTTGATGAGGGCTTCCTTGACAGGGCGGCTGAATGCGGACATCGCTCCTTCGTGATGATGGCGGGGGCACTTGACCGCACTGCTGTAAAGCCGCGATTCTATTCTCATCAGGATGTGACAGGCGTTGGCTACGGCATATGCTCCTACTATCCGCAGGGCGAGGATGAGAGCCGCAGCTTCCTTGATGCATACAAGGAGAAAGCAGCGGCGCAGTCTTCCGAAAAGCGTGAGAAATGCGATGAATATGTGCGCCTTGCATGGGACACGATAGAAAGCTATGTCAAAGCGCGCAAGGTCATAAAACGTCCAGACGGTCTGCCCGATGAGATGACAAAGCGCAGAGCCGGAGCCTTCGTTTCCATACATAAGAACGGTGCACTTCGCGGATGCATCGGCACTATTAGTGCCACGAAGAGATGCATTGCAGATGAGATAATATCAAATGCAATAAGCGCTGCGACTCGGGATCCCAGATTTGATCCGATTGGCGAGGACGAGCTCGGCGAACTGACGATAAATGTGGATGTGCTCGGTGATGCCGAGGAATGTACCTTCGATGATCTCGACGTGAAGAGGTACGGCGTTATCGTCACAAGCGGGTATAAGCGAGGCCTGCTGCTGCCCGACCTTGACGGAGTGGATACGCCTGCCGAACAGGTGAGCATAGCAATGCAGAAGGGCGGCATATCACCTAAGGAGAAATACAGGCTCGAACGGTTTGAAGTGGTGAGACACTTTTAGGAGCGCATATGAGATGTGAGGTTTGTTTCAGGCAATGCGATATCCCCGAGGGCAAACGGGGCTTCTGCGGTGTGCGGATGAATATTGACGGCAAGATCGTTCCCGCAAATTACGGCAGGATAACATCGCTCGCGCTCGATCCGGTGGAGAAGAAGCCGCTCAGACGCTTCTGCCCCGGTAAATATGTATTGTCGGTGGGCAGCTTCGGATGTGATCTGCATTGCCCGTTCTGCCAGAATCACAGTATATCTTGGTCGGATGAAGCTATGGCGCTTGAGGATACGGCAGACACGGTCACTCCGCAGAAGATAGCGGACATTGCGGAGTTTTACAGGGACAGGGGCAATATAGGTGCTGCGTTCACATACAATGAGCCGCTTGTGGGATATGAGTTCGTGCGCGATACCGCAAAGGCTGTGAAGGAGCGGGGCATGAAGAATATCATCGTCACCAATGGCAGTGCCAAGCTTTGGGTGCTCGAAGAGACAGCACAGTACACCGAT
>JAFPPJ010000399.1 GCA_017410745.1 Oscillospiraceae bacterium | reverse complement strand
TAGGTGATAAGCTTGGTCTTCTCTTCTATATCGATAAGCTTTGAGTTATCCGCCCCCGTGTCTTTGAAGCAGGACATCATCAGCATAAGACGCGATGAGATATTCTTCTCCGCACGGTACATCTCGGGCAGGAATGTATATTCACGCCCTTCGTTCTCATATACAAAAAGGTCGTGTTCATCGCAGGCAGCTTCATGTACTTCTTCCGTGGTCGTCTCGGATATTCCGAGCATCTCGGATGATTTCTGTATGAGCTTGTCGGTAGGGATACAGGTATGTCCATTCATCATATTATGCGAAAGAACGTGTATAAGTCCCGCCTTGACTCTGCCGGGAGAATCAGCGGCTATGCCCATATCCGCAGCTATACGGTCAGCAGATTCAAATCCAAGTCCGACGTCTTCGGTGCAAAGCACATATGGGTCTGCCTTTATCATTTCAATGGCAAACTGTCCCCATCTTTTCCATGCTGCCATCGCAATTGACGGCACTACCCTGTATTTCTCAAGGAATATCATGAGAGTACGCACACCGTGTATGCGCCTGAATTCCTGTGATATCTCCTCAGCCTTGGAAATGCTGATGCCTTTGATATCGCTGAGCTTCTCTGGGCTTTCTTCTATCACGGTAAGGGAATCTGCCCCGAACTTGTCAACGATCTTTCTCGCAAGGCTTGGGCCTACGCCCTTTACAGCACCCGATGCCAGATATTTGAGTATTGCCGATGCAGTGGCAGGGAGCTTTCTTTCACAGACCTCTGCACGGAACTGATCACCGAATTTGGGATGTTCTATATATTCGCCCGTCACCCGGACAGCTTCTCCCTCTTCAATGACACCGATATTGCCGGTAACGGTAACATAATCCGAACCTATATCAAGGTCTAATACTATGTATCCGCTGTCGGGATCGCAATACAATACCGAATCGACAGTACCCTCGATAGTGATAGTATCCATTTCACACCATCTTCCTGATAAGACTGCCTCTCGGGAATATCTTATCAGTATTGTTCTTCAAAGAGAATGGTCGAGCCGCAAAACGTGTATCTCCCATAGGTTCGCCGTTCTCATCCCTTATATCTTCGGCTGTAAGAGATACATATGTCTTGCCCGGCGCTATTATCTCAAGGGCATCCCCTTCAAAGAATTTATTGCGCTGCACACAGTATATCCTGCCGTCTTCGCATTTCTCAACTACCGCACATACATCAAAGCTGCGGATATACCCGCTGTCGGCATAGTACTGCCTGCATTCGGACGGATGCCCGAAGAAAAATCCGGTACAGTAGTCCCTGTGACTAACCTTGAACACCTCGCTGCGTATACTTTCGGGCAGCCGGAAATTCTGCGGGTCTTCATTGTAAAGGTCTACAGCCATCCGGTATGCATTGGTGATCACCGATACATAATATGCGGACTTGGCACGTCCTTCTATTTTAAGCGATGTAACTCCTGCATCGGCAAGTTTGTCGATATGATCTATCATGCACATATCCTTGGAATTGAGGATAAATGTGCCTCGCTCATCCTCGAATACAGGGAAATACTGACCTTCTCTCTTTTCCTCCATAAGGTAGTATCCCCATCTGCAGGGCTGTGCGCACTGTCCCCTGTTCGCATCTCTTGCGGTAAGGTAAGAAGACAGCAGACATCTGCCGGAAAATGAAACACACATCGCACCATGCACGAACACCTCTATCTCAAGATCCTCAGGAGTATTCCTGCGTATAGTCTTCACTTCTTCAAGTGAGAGCTCTCTTGCAAGCACTATCCTGCGCGCACCCATCCTGTACAGTTCATTTGCAGAGGCATAGTTTACTATGCCTGTCTGTGTAGACATATGTATCGGGAGGTCGGGCACGATCCTTTTAGTCAGCATCATAATGCCTATATCAGCTATAATAGCCGCATCTATGCCTGCTTCATATGCCTGACGGATAAAATTTTCATATAAGGGTATCTCTTCGTTTCTCGGCAGTGTATTGCAGGTGAGATATACCTTAACGCCTTTGTCATGGCACATCTTCACTGCTGCTGCAAGTCCCTCATCATCAAAATTCTTAGGGCCTGCTCTCATGCCGAACTGCGTCTTTGCAAGGTATACAGCGTCTGCACCGAAATCAAGAGCGGCTATGAGCCGCTCTTGATCTCCTGCCGGTGCAAGAACTTCAAGCTTTTTATTCAATACATTCACCTCAGACCGGCTTTTTCAAGGTTTTCCTCATGCTCTTCAAGTGTTTCGGCGAAGAAGAATTCACCTGTATCAATATTCGAGCAGAAATAGTAATAGTCGGTATCACGGGGATAGAGCACAGCCTCTATGGCATCTATACCCGGGTTGCATATTGGGCCGGGAGGCAGTCCGTCACTCTTGTATGTATCGTAGGCATCGCATATCGCACCCGAATATATCTCAAGATTGGGGCTTACCACCTCTTCAACATAGATCCTCGTCGGGTCGGACTGCAGCTTCGGGAATTCATCGCTGTTATGCATACGATTGAGGAATACCGATGCTACATACTTCATATCATAAGGATCTGCTGCCTCTCTCTGTACGATAGATGCGAGAGTTATCACTTCTTCAAGGGAGAGTCCGATATCCTTCATACGTCCATAGTAGTCGGGCGTTACTCTGTGGTCGAAATTCTTGAATACCTTTCTGACTACTGCCTTTGGGTCTTCTTCAAGATAGAATTCATAGGTATCCGGGAAGAAATAACCTTCCATCTTATAGAATTTCATTGTGGAGGGCTTGATCATCTCTTCAAATTCAAAGCCCACCTTTGTGGAGTTGAATGCGCGTATGAAATCCTGTGCATTGCATACCCCTGCTTCCTCAAGCTCTGCTGCAGCATCTATGAGCCTGATGCCTTCCGGGAACGTAAGGGTGACAAACTCCCGTACATTTTCGGGTTCCTTCTGCAGTGCCTCTATCACATCACTGTATGTCATATTGGGATTGAGCGAATGGATACCCGCCATATATGTGCCGTCAGCACCCTTGAGACGTGAGAATATCCTGAATATGAAAGGCTTCTCGATTATGCCTTCGGATTCAAGTATATCCGCGATCGCTTCCGTGCCGGAGTTTTCCGGTATCTCGATCTCGCGTGCTTCATTTGATCGGGAAAGTCCGAGTATCTCCGTTGATACCGTTATGACAAAGGCTGCACTGAGCACTGCTACCGATATGACGAGAGTGACCATAATGAGTGCGAATACGAGCCTGCCCGCACCCTTTTTCTTCTTGCGTGGGCGTATGTATTCTTCTTCTTCGTCGTCTTCATCGTCGTCGTACTCATCTTCGTCGTCCTCTTCGGTCTCTTCATCATATTCTTTTGCATCATCGGCACTTTCAACGGAATTTTCATTCTCAGTATCCACAGCTTGCTCTGATACAGTTTCAGGCATTTCAACAACGGGATCGGGTATATCATCCTCAGAACCGATTATCTCATCCGGTGATATTTCTTCTTTCTTCTTTTCCTCATGCTCACCGAGTATGCTGTTGATAAGCTCCTCATCAGACATTTTATTCACAGTGTTCCACCTGCCCCAGACTAAAATTGGTTATGACCTTTTTCATGCGTGCATCATATCTGCCATGAAGCAGTTCACGCACCATGAAATAGGAATAGCACAGACCGACGGTCACAAGATCATGCGCACCGAGATACCTGTCATAGTATCCCCCGCCGTAGCCGAGCCTGTATCCGCGCCTGTCAAAGCACAGCCCCGGAACGAGGCACAATGCGCCGTCAACATCCTCTGCTGCTTCGCAGACTTCGGGATCGGGTTCGAGAATGCCGTAGCTTCCTGCTGACAGATCATCCATACTCTCAATATAATAAAATTCCATCTCATGTGTACCAGGGATACACCGCGGACAGGCTACATATTTGCCGTCAGAGAGTGCATGCTTGATTATACCCCTTGTATTCACCTCGATATCTGATGAAACATAGGCAAGTATCGTGTCACACTGCTTATATTCGGTATTCATGAGCAGCCGCTCACATATACTGTTGTCAAGCTCTGCCTTGAACTGCTTGTTCATCTGCCTGCGCTCACGCATGCAGACATCTCTCATGATCTTTTTGTATTCTCTGAGATCATAGGTAAAGTTTACCTGTTCCATATTATGCTCCGTGATATCTCATCAGCCTTATCCTTTCCACAAAGGAAGGTGATGATCTCATACGAGAATTCAAGAGCTGCACCGGCTCCTCTTGCGGTGACAACATTCTCGTCCGTAACAGCAGGAACATCGAGCACCTCTGCTCCTGCGAGCTGATCCTCAAAGCCGGGGTAGCAAACTGCCTTTCTTTCCTCAAGTATGCCCATTCTGCCAAGAACAGAGGGAGCTGCGCATATCGCAGCAGTAAGCATACCGCTCTCGTATGCAAACATTACCATCCTTCTGACCATCTGATCCGCAGCGAGATTCTTTGTACCCGGCATACCACCGGGGAGTATCACTCCCTCAAGCCCGTCCGTAGTACAGTCAGCAGCCATAATATCGCATACAAATGATATCCCGTGAGAGCTCTTTACGGTGATATCGTCGCCTACTGCAGCGGTAACTACCTTTTTGCCTGCGCGGATAAGCATATCAATAGGGGTTATAGCTTCAGTTTCTTCAAATCCGGGTGCAAGAAAAACATATATCATGAT
>JAFPPJ010000031.1 GCA_017410745.1 Oscillospiraceae bacterium | reverse complement strand
CGGGCGAGGACGGAATAGTAAAGGTGAACGGTCTGAAACTTTCGGATCATTATTCGCTTGAAAAGCTGATGCTCCCGATGCTCGACAAGGAAGGACAGTATAAATCGGGAGACATCACGCTAAAGTATCAGTCGAATGTGATAAGCCTTTCTTTGGGAGACAGAGAGAGAAAAAGCTATACAGGCGATGTCACGACCGATATGGGCTCACTGCCCTCTTCGTGGGACAGTGAGAGACTTTTGAGCTCGCTTTCGATAAACGGCACTGCTGTGACGCTTCCCTGCAAGGAATCGGATATAACCAAGATAAGCGGGATAAAGCTTGAACGTGATATCTCGGAGACCGACCCGTCTATGGTGGGCATCACGGCAGGCGGCGAGGCTATAGGCTATTTCAAGGAAAACGGCGACAATGTATACTGCATCACCGTCACATCAAAGGGTGATACCGCGATAGACGGCAAGAAGCTGGGGGATACGGAAGAGTGCGAAAAGCTCGTATCCGAGATATACGGCATGAATGTATCGGACTATGTGACCAGCTTCAAGAGATTCAGCGGCGACACGCCGATAGGCATGGTATACACATACGAGCCCGGAAATACAAGCATATCACTGGAAATTCTTGATAAATAGGAGGACGCTATGAACATAATAGACGGCAAGAAGGTATCCGCAAGAGTAAAGTCTGAGGTGCGCGAGGAGGCTGCGGTGCTCGGACAGAAGGGCATATCCGTAGGTCTTGCGGTAGTTATCGTGGGAGATAATCCCGCATCAAGGGTATACGTTAACAATAAGAAGAAGGCATGCGCAGAGGTAGGCTTTGAGTCCTATGAATACGCTCTCCCGGCGGAGACGACACAGGATGAGCTCCTTGCACTGGTGAAAAAGCTCAATGACGATAAGAAGGTCAACGGCATACTCGTACAGCTGCCGCTCCCGAAGCACATTGATGAGAACGCGATCATCAATGCGATCTCTCCCGACAAGGATGTGGATGCGTTCCATCCGACCAATGTGGGACATATCATGATAGGCGATTTCTCGTTCCTGCCCTGCACTCCTGCGGGTGTTATGGAGCTTATCGCTGAGACAGGAATAGATGTATGCGGCAAGAACTGCGTGGTCATTGGAAGGAGCAACATCGTAGGCAAGCCTATGGCAATGCTTCTCCTGCACAAGAACGGTACTGTTACCATGACGCATTCACGCACGAAGGATCTTGCATCTGTCACATCCCAGGCTGATATACTTGTAGCGGCAGTAGGCAAGGCAGGATTTGTCACAGCAGATATGATAAAGCCAGGTGCAGTTGTTATAGACGTGGGCATGAACAGGAATGCAGAGGGCAAGCTTTGCGGCGATGTTGACTTTGACGGATGCTGTGAAAAGGCTGGCTACATCACTCCCGTACCCGGCGGAGTCGGCCCTATGACTATAGCTATGCTGATGAGAAACACGCTTACGGCGGCGAAGATACAGAATGGCTGTAAAGACTAATGCGATGCGTATCCTTGACAAGGCAGGCATATCCTACGTTGTCAGGGAATATCCGCACGGAGATGAAGCGGTAGACGGTCTGAGAGTGGCTGAACTTCTCGGGCAGGATGTGAATGAAGTTTACAAGACTCTCGTGACGAAGGCCGCAAAGAATTACTATGTATTTGTGATACCCGTCGGATGTGAGCTTGACCTGAAGGCGGCTGCCCGTGCGGTGGGCGAGAAGTCGGTCGAGATGATACATGTGAAGGATATCAATTCCGTGACCGGCTATATCAGGGGCGGATGCTCTCCTGTGGGCATGAAGAAGCTGTTCAGGACGGTGTTCCATTCGGACATTGAACAGCTCTCGCATGTTATGGTGAGCGGCGGCAAGATAGGGCTGCAGATACAGCTTGCGCCGTCCGACCTCATAAGTACGGTATCGGGCATTACGGCAGATATAGTAAAGCATTGACTGTGCAGCGGGCAGTGCCCGCTGAAACTATTGCTTATATATAAAATGATTTTGCTGAATACCTTGCGAATCAATATGGTATAAACGGAGAAAAGTATGGACATAAAGGGATTTACATACGGATATGACAGCAGAAAGGGAGTACTTTCAAGGCCCGAGGCAAAGGCGTCGGTGGCGCGTCTTGCAGCTGTGGGCTGCAACTATGCGGCGCTTGCCTTTACGGTGACACAGGAGAGATTCTCTTCTTCGCGCTTCGGGTTCGACTTCCGCTTCTGCAATACCGACCGTGAGATAGAGACTGCCATAGCCAATATCAAAGCACACGGCATGAAGGTATGTCTGAAGCCCATGATAAACTGTGAGGACGGCACATGGCGTGCTCATATATCATTCCCCGAAAGGGAGTTCCCGGTATACGATGCAAAGGGAAATGTGATAAGCTACTGGAACGAATGGTTCTCATGCTATACTGCATTTATGCTCCATTATGCGGAGATCGCAGAGTATACCGGCTGTGAGATGCTGTGCATAGGCTGTGAGATGATCGGCACGGAGAGACGTGAGGCGCAGTGGAGAGAGCTTATAGAGAAGGTGCGTCAGGTATATCACGGGCTGCTCGTATACAACGCAAATCATGGCAAAGAGGATAATGTGGCATGGTTCGATGCACTTGACTATATCGGGACATCGGCATATTACCGCATAGGTTCACCTCAGGGCGGGGATACTCTCGAGGCTATGACCGCAAGATGGGAGGGGCCCAAGAAGCATCTTCGTGAGCTGTCGGAGAAATTCGGCAAGAAGATAATATTCATGGAGATAGGCTGCAGGAGCGCGGAGAAATGTGCATCAATGCCCTGGGATTTCGTTCACACGGAGAATGCACGCAGCGAAGATGAGCAGGCAAATTTTTATGAAAGCGCACTTATAGCCATGAAGGATGAGGACTTCTTCGAGGGCTTCTTCTGGTGGGACTGGCCTTCGATAGTGCCGCCCGAGGAGAAGCTGAAAGAGGACAGGGGCTTCATGATATGCGGCAAAAAGACCGAAAGGCTTCTGACCGAATATTACAGCAGGATATGACAGACAGCGCTCTGCATTATCGGGAGATAATGCAGAGCGCATCGTTTGTATGTACCATCAAAAAATATCCACGGAATGGTCGGGCATGGGTATGCTGAAGCCGCGCCTGTGCATATCCTCCATCTTGACTCGGATGATGTCCGACGGCAGGCACAGATTGGCCGATGCCTCGTCTATGGTGCATCCGTCCTTGAAAAGCTCGTCAAGATCTTCATCGCTCAGGAGCAGGTCGGCAAGGAACACATTAGCCTCGTACTCTGTCTTGTCACGCATGATGAAGAATGAGAAATCACGCAGTATCGCATTTTCTGCTATGTCCGAATGGAGCACATGATGTCCGAGTTCATGGGCGCATACCACGATACGCGCCGATCTTTTCAGGCGGGATGATATAAGTATCACAGGCTCGTTGTCGATATATGTATACAGTCCTTTAAGACTGCCAAGCGGTGTGATCCTTACCCTGACGCCGAGATATCTGCATAACTCAAAGGGATCATCTGTGCCGTACTTCTGAACAAGATCTGAAACTATGTCGTGTATGCTCATTTACTCTCTGTGGTGTTCTTCTTTTCTTCCTTTATTTCCCAGTAAACTCTCTGGAGCGCAAGGTATACCTCTTCCTTGTCCTCGTCCGAAAGAGATCCGCCTGCAAAGAGACCTGCAGCGCTCTCTATAAGGCGCTGAGCCTGTATACGACCCTCTGCACCGTATGCTACGGTGGCAGTAGTCTCAAAGTCCTGCTCACGGTTCTCCTTCCAGAAGGTGATATCAGTGCCGAATATATCTGCAAGCTGCTCGTAGATGCGGGCAAAGCGGGGGATAGTCTCTCCTGCTTCATACATCCTTATGGTCTTGCGCGCAAGACCCAGCTTGGCAGCAAGCTCCTCCTGGGTCATATTAGTGCCTGTTCTTATGCTTTTCAACTTTTCGCCAAATGTCATAATGATCCTCTCCTTAAAATGTAGGTTACAGTATCATGTTACTCTAATTGTAACATTAGTGGACAACTTTGTCAAGCTTTTTTGCTCTAAAATAAAATTCTGCATATTGCACAAAAAAT
>JAFPPJ010000398.1 GCA_017410745.1 Oscillospiraceae bacterium | reverse complement strand
TTTTCTCTTTGACAGATATGATGGATGGCTTATCAATATTATCGGGAATATAGCAATGTTTATACCTTTTGGGATAGTATTGCCCATCTGTTTTCGCAAGCTTGATAATATCAAAAAAACTGTGATCGCAGGGATCTGCGTTACTATCTTTATTGAGCTGTCTCAATTACTTTCTCCCGAAAGGCATACGGATATTGATGACATAATATTAAATACGAGCGGTGTTTTGATCGGGGCGTGTGTCATATTTGCTATACGAAAAGCCGCAGATTCTGATCTGGCATAGCAGCCCGGTACATACAATGCCCCTGAGCAAGTGCTCAGGGGCAAAACTTCTATATGGGTATCTTTCTGAAGTGAGGGGCTTTTCTGTGTCATGCCGCATGAACGCGTCATATATCGGTTCTTTTCTGGAATTCCATAAGTGCATCGGTCATCTGCTTTGCCGTCCTCGTGTCGAGGTACCACTGTATCACATGGACTGCGATGAATATTATGACCACGCTTGCGGCGATACCTGCGGCCACGCCGATATCAAAGCTGCTGCCGCCGAGTACGAAAAGAAGTATCACCACGACGATCATGCATAGCGTTATTATCTTGCGCACTATCATCTGCCTGAGCGTGAGCTCCTTGCTCGAGTACATGATGAGCTGCGGCACGCAGCTTATGGCAGCATAGATGAGGGGATAGACGAAGACTTCGTAGCCGAAGCGCTGTTCGGGTCTGAAGACTATGCCAAGCACGAACATCGCTGCATCGATAAGAGCGGCAATTATAAAAAAGCTGCTCAGTGTTTCTTTGATATGCTCTTTCATGTTCTAACCTTTCAGCTTTTCCTTGATCTCGGGTACATATTTGCGGGAGATTATGACTTCCTCGCCGTTTTTGAGCAGACATGAGAATCTGCCGTTGAGTGCGGGCTTTATCGCGGTTATCTTCATCAGATCGATGATGACCGACTTCGATATCCTTGCAAACCGGCGGGAGGACAGCACCTCCTCGAACTCATACAGCTTCCTGCGGGACTCATAGCATTCCTTTTCGAGGTATATGAATGTCCTGTCATCCACCGATTCGATATAGAATATATCCACCAGCGGGATCTCATATCTGATCTCGTCCTTGGTACCGCTCACGGTGCCCTGTCTTGATTTGATGAACAGGATCATCTCGTTTATCCTGTCGTCACGCCGGTGACAGCCTATCTCGATGTACTCCTGTTCATCATCGTTTATCTTTCTGACGCGTATATCCATTATCAATAGCTTTCATCTGCGGAAAAATCTCCGCCGTCCTTGAGATATGAATCGAAGAAGTCAAGCACAAGCGCATTCACCCTGTCGATGCAGTCTGCGGGATCGGCACTGCCTGTGCCGAGGTTCTTCGCAAGTGCGGGTGCGAACAGAGGAAGGTCTGTGAAATTCATATGCTCCGTGTTCTTGAAATATGTGTCATGTCCGTCCACTGCGTTGTCGAGTATTATATTGTTAGAATAGGGATAGCCTGATTCCCTTGCCTGTATCCTTTCGTTGTGATGCGACTCATGGTCGATATTCAGGAGAGGTGTGGGATAGGGCGTATCATCTGTCACAAAATTGCCGTTCTCAACAGCTGTCTCTTCGCCGATCATCGAACCGTCCAGGTCTATGACCGCGGATATATCGCTGCGTCTGCCGACGCTCACTGCTGTGGCGCCGCCGAGGGAATGACCCATAAGACCTATCTTGCCGGTATCTATCATATCGGTGGCGGCCTTTATGGTGTCGGGCTCGCTGTCGGCAAAGCACCAGCTGTCGTCGAAGGAGTGCTCGGATGCAGTCTTTTTCAGAGTGTCGAGCGCAAAGGTCATATCTGCTTCGCGCAGCTCCATCCATGCCTGAGTTGTCTCAAAGCGGTCGGTGCTGTCTTCATCTGATGAGCCGAGGCTCAGGGCAGTCCGGAAGAAGCCGGGATCGACGGTGATGGTCTTCCCTGTGCTGTCCTTTGTATACATCGAATGGTAGGGGTGATCGAGGCTCACTACCACATAGCCGTGGCTGGCAAGCTCCATATATGTGGATGTATTGCTCTGGTACCAGCCGAATGCGCCGTGACTGAATATCACCAGCGGGAGCGAGTTATCCGCATCGCTGACATCGGCGGGGTAGAAGAAATGCACGGGCACCTCTCTGAATGAGCCGTCATCCTCGAACTGTTCTGTGCGTGTCCTGTCTATGAGGATCGCGTTTGCCTGTGCGATCTGATGCTCGCCGGTCACGGGTCTGCCCTGATAGTCATTTATGAGGAATGCGGGGATGAGGGAGAAGGCCATCATTATGATGTTTCCCGCTGCGCCTGCTGCGGAGGAGAAAACGGAGGTCTTCCTGTCGTTCTTTCTGTTGAGCGCATATGAGATCGCTGCGGCTATGAGCCGTATCACGAGGAGAAGAGCAAATCCTGCGAAGCGGAACGACAGGTCGATATGCGGGAGCAGGAGCATGATGAGGAATATGATAAGCTCCGCGCCGCTTACGATGAGCCTTCTTTTGCACCGCTCGTTCTTTGCGGGGATGCCTGCCGAATATACCGCAAAGCCCACCTCTGTGATAAGAAAAACAAGGAACATAAGTAATGTCATATGTATCAGCACCTTTCAGATATCGTTTCTGAAAGTATAATACATCATGCAAGAGTCGTTTTCAAGAGGCAAAGGGGCAAGATGCAAAAACAGGCGGTAAGATGCAATGACATGATCCTATTCGCATTATACCCTATCGCCGCCCCCATGTCAAGCCCGGTCGGTCAAAATCAAGTATGACCATATTATCGTCCCTGAGCCGTCATAATTTTGTCTATTCCTACAAGTGCTACAGCGGTGCTGTTTGATTGACAATCGTGGATGATAGTGGTATAATAAAAGGGTGTTATTATTTGCCCCGCAAAGTTCGTATGCTGCGGCGGCGTTATCAGATACAAACGAAAGGAAGATCATCATGTCAAGAGTCTACAACTTCTCCGCAGGTCCTGCCGTTCTCCCCGAGGAAGTTCTCAGGGAATGTGCAGAGGAAATGCTCGATTATAAGGGCACGGGTATGTCCGTAATGGAGATGTCCCACCGCTCCAAGGCATACGATACCATCATCAAGGAGGCGGAGGCCGATCTGCGCGAGCTCATGGGCATCCCCGACAACTACAAGGTGATATTCGCACAGGGCGGCGCATCCCTCGTATTCGCAGGCGTTCCCATGAACCTCATGAAGAAGGGCAAGGCAGCTTATATCATCACCGGTCAGTGGGCAAAGAAGGCAGCCGAAGAGGCTGAGAAGTACGGCGAGGTAGTAAGAGTAGCTTCCTCCGCAGACAAGACCTTCTCCTATATCCCCGACTGCTCCGACCTTGACATCCCCGATGATGTTGACTATGTATATATCTGCGAGAACAACACCATATACGGCACTAAGTTCTGGCAGCTCCCCAACACCAAGGGTCACGAGCTTGTAGCCGATGTATCCTCCTGCTTCCTTTCCGAGCCGGTGGATGTATCCAAGTACGGTGTTATCTACGGCGGCGTACAGAAGAACGTAGGCCCCTCCGGCGTACAGATCATCATCGTTCGTGAGGATCTCATCGCTGACGGCCCCGCACTCTCCTGCACTCCCACTATGATGAACTGGAAGATACAGGCAGACAACGACTCCCTCTACAACACTCCTCCCTGCTACGGCATATATGTATGCGGCAAGGTATTCAAGTGGATAAAGAAGATGGGCGGCCTCTCCGCTATGAAGGCTCACAACGAGAAGAAGGCAAAGATACTCTACGACTTCCTCGATTCCTCCAAGCTGTTCAAGGGCACAGTCGAGAAGAAGGACCGCTCCCTCATGAACGTTCCCTTCATCACCGGCAACGAAGAGCTCGACAAGAAGTTCGTTGCAGAGTCCAAGGCTGCAGGCTTTGAGAACCTCAAGGGTCACCGCAGCGTAGGCGGCATGAGAGCTTCCATATACAATGCAATGCCTATCGAGGGCGTTGAGAAGCTCGTTGAGTTCATGAAGAAGTTCGAGGCTGAGAACTCCTGATGAAGATGGAAAGGTTTGCAAAGATACCCGACCAGCATCAGCGAGTAGGTTCTTTCCTCGATATGGAAGTAATGGTGGATACCTTTACAGGGATAGAGTATCTCTTCGTGAGGGATACCGCCAACAATAACGTGGCAGTCACCCCGCTCTTCGGCAGGGACGGCAAGCCTCTCATCACTCCGGGTGCGAGTGGTGACAACAACAGATAGGGATGATAGTGATGTATAATATACTTACACTCAATAAGATAGCAAAGATAGGCACTGACAACTTCGGCGAGAACTATGCGGTATCCGACAGCATAGAGAACCCCGATGCGATCATGGTGCGCTCCGCAAAGATGCATGATATGCAGTTCGGCAATAAGCTCCTTGCCATAGGCAGAGCAGGTGCGGGTGTCAACAATATCCCCGTAGACCGCTGCGCAGAGGACGGCATCGTTGTATTCAACACCCCCGGTGCAAATGCAAATGCCGTAAAGGAGCTCGTGCTCACAGCGCTCCTCATTTCCTCAAGACGCATCCCCGATGCTATGACATGGGCACAGTCCCTCAAGGGCAAGGGCGATGAGGTCGGCCCTCTCGTTGAGAAAGGCAAGGCTCAGTTCGCAGGCCCCGAGATCGCAGGCAAGACCCTCGGTATCATCGGTCTGGGCGCTATAGGCGTACTCGTTGCCAATGCAGCTATCGCTCTGCGCATGAAGGTAGTGGGCTATGACCCCTATCTCTCCGTAAATACCGCACTTCGTCTTGATCATCATGTCCAGACCGTCAACGACCCCAAGGAGGTCTATGCGGCATCCGACTATATCACCATCCATGTGCCCTACAATCCTCAGACCAAGGGCACTATAAACGAAGAGACCATCAAGCTGATGAAGGACGGCGCAAGGATCATCAACCTCGCAAGAGGCGAGCTCGTTGATACCGCCGCACTTCTTCCCGCTCTTGCAAGCGGCAAGATCGCATCCTATGTATGCGACTTCCCCTCCGATGATATACTCGGCGTGGAGAATGTAATAGCACTCCCCCACCTCGGTGCATCCACTCAGGAGGCAGAGGACAACTGCGCAGTTATGGCAGCAAAGGAACTCGTAGACTATATCGAGAACGGCAATATCACCAACTCCGTGAACTTCCCCAACGCATCCATGAATGCACAGGGCACCAAGATATGCGTGCTCCACAGGAACGTTCCCTCTGTGATATCCGCACTCACATCCATACTCGGTCAGGCAGGCATAAACATCGACAACATGGTGAACACATCCAAGAAGGATTATGCTTGCACCCTTATTGATGCCGCAGGTGATGTGGACGCTGCTATGGAGGAGAAGCTCAAGGCAGTTGACAATGTTCTGCGCATCCGCGTCATAAAGTAATAACGTTTTTGATCGAATGCGGCAGACATTGTCTGCCGCATTTTTTAAAAGGGTGATATAGTGGTTTTTTCCCAACTGACCTTTTTGTATTATTTCCTGCCTGCCACTATGCTGCTGTACTACATTTCGGGAGAAAAGCTCAGGAATGTGATCCTCCTCATATCCGGACTGCTGTTCTATGCGTGGGGAGAGCCCTTCTTCGTGGGCGTGATGATACTCTCCACTATGATAGACTATACTGCCGGCAGGTTCATGGACAAATACGACGGCGATGAGAAGAAGCGGAAGCGATGTCTGCTGGTGTCAGTATGCATGAATATATTTCTGCTGACCGTGTTCAAGTACAGTGACTTCCTGATAGATACCGCGAACGGGCTGCTGCACACATCCATCGTCAATCCCGCCGTGCTTGTCAACCGCCTGCTCAACCGCATCGCCCCATTCGGGCTCAATGAGAAGCAGGTGAAGCTGCCCATAGGCATCAGCTTCTACACCTTCCAGTCCATGTCCTACACCATAGACCTGTATTTCAGGCGGATAAAGGTGCAGCGCGACCCGCTGAAGTTCGCGGCGTATGTGACGCTGTTCCCGCAGATAGTGGCGGGGCCTATCGTGCGATATGAGCAGGTGGCAAATGAGCTCGACCATCGTATTATAAAGATGGATGCGGTATCGCAGGGCATAGGGCTGTTCGTGAAGGGACTGTCAAAGAAGGTGCTGCTTGCAAACTCCATCGGCGTGCTGTGGGCGCAGGTGAAGGCGGCGGACTATGCGACTATGCCCGTGCTTACCGCATGGGTGGGGATACTGGCATATACCTTCCAGATATACTTCGACTTCTCGGGATATTCCGACATGGCGGTGGGTATGGGCAAGATGCTGGGCTTTGAGTTCCCGAATAACTTCGACCATCCCTATACCGCGAAGAGCGTGTCGGAGTTCTGGCGCAGATGGCATATCACGCTGGGCACATGGTTCCGCACATATGTGTATATCCCCCTCGGAGGCAACCGCGAGGGCAAGGGCAGGACGCTGCGCAATCTCCTTATAGTATGGGGGCTCACAGGACTGTGGCATGGTGCAAGCTGGAACTTCGTGCTGTGGGGACTTTACTTCGGCATACTTATCATAGCCGAAAGGCTGTTCCTTGAGAAGCTGCTCGAAAAGCTGCCAAAATTCCTGCGGATGACATATACCTTCCTTGCGGTGGTGTTCGGATGGGTACTGTTTGATACAGATAGTATATTATCGGCAGGATTATACTTTAAGGCGATGTTCGGCGGCGGCGGCAGATTTGCCGACAGCGGCTCGTTCTATGCGCTGTCGGATCATGGAGTTACGCTCCTTTTATGTGCGGCGGCGGCATCGGGCATAGTGTCCGCTGTCATAGCCAAGGCAGGCAAGCTGCTCGACCGCAAGGAAGACACTCTGACGGGAGCGGGAAAGTACGCTCTTATCGTGGGCAGGAACACCGCAGTCATGATAATACAGGCGGCAGCACTCCTCCTGTGTACGGTATACCTCATGGGAGCGGCATACAATCCGTTCCTGTATTTCAGATTCTGACATGAAAGGGTGAGACATATGATACTATGCTCGACAGGAGCATTCCTCGGCAGGGCAAACGGCAGGGACTATACGCTGCTTGCGGATATCTCCCGCAAGCTCGACTGCGACGGCTTTGAGTTCATGATGTACGATGACTGGTATGAAAAGGCCGATGATATCGTGAGATTTTTTGACGGTGCCGACAAGCCGTTCCCGGTGTTCCATATCGAGAAGGGCGTGGGCGATATGATAAGCCGTGATGCGCCCGGCGACAGCGAAATGGCAACAGAGCTCTTTGAGCAGAACTGTCAGCTTGCGGCAAGGCTCGGCTCACAGAAGCTGGTGCTCCATCTGTGGAGCGGCAAGGATTCCGACAAGTATATCCCGCATAATATGGTGATGTACAGGCAGCTGCGGGAGATCGCAGAGCGGTACTCTCTTCTGCTGACGGTGGAGAACGTGGTCTGCTTCTTCTTTGACCCGATGACGCATATGCGGCACCTGATGGAGTTTTTCCCGGATATCGCGTTCACCTTTGATACGAAGATGGCAGAGTTCCACAGGCAGACGGCGGATATCGCCAAGGAGGAGAACCGTGCGGTGTGGGGAAAAGTGGCACATCTCCACGTCAACGACTA
>JAFPPJ010000397.1 GCA_017410745.1 Oscillospiraceae bacterium | reverse complement strand
TGTGCGCCGTCCGTGTCAAGTCCGTACATGAGCTTTGCGGGGGCTACGCTCTCGCGCAGCACGAATATTCCGTCCGTATCGTATTCACCGTCGTCGGTGATGAGCCTGCCCCGTTCAAGGCGCACAGGCTTGCCGCCTATGACGGTGATATTTTCCTGTCCGAAGGAGACATCGCCCTTGTACATGGGAAGATAGTATACCTTTGCACACAGCTGTGCAAGGAACTCTGCCTCCTTTGCCTCATCCGCAGAATAGGCTATGACCGATACGGCCTTTCCTCGGTAGAGCGGGGCATCGCAGGTGGCGCAATAGCTCACGCCGCTGCCGAGCAGCGCATCTTCGCCCTCTATCTGTGCATTGCTCACCACTCCCGTGGCAAGTATCACAGCCTTGGCGCTGTACATCTCGCCGCTCTTGCCCTGCAGGGCGAAGGTGCCGCCCATATCGTATACCGATGTGATGCGGTCGTCGGTGATGGGTATATCCATAGCCGCAAGATGAGCGGACAGCTTCCGTGCAAGCTCCTCTCCCGTGATATCGGGGAGTCCCGGATAATTAAGCACGGTATGTGCCTTCTTCATCTTGCTGCTCATATCCTTCTCGCCGATGAGCAGCACGCTCTTGTTCCTGACCTTGGCGGTGACAGCGGCGGATACACCGCCGGGTCCCGTGCCTATGACTGCTATATCGTATGTCATGGCGTACCCTCCTTATATAAGCGCTTCGATGCACTTTTTCAGTTCGTCCATATCATGCGTGGGCTCGAAGCGTGCTGCCACATTGCCCTCGCGGTCTATCACGAATTTAGTGAAGTTCCACTTTATATCGGGGTTCGATGCGTAGTTCTTATCCTTGAGCTTGAGCATCGCGGAAACTGCGAGAGCTGCAGCTCCCTTGCCGAGCCCCTCAAAGCCCTTCTGCGACTTGAGGAAGGTATACAGCGGCAATTCGTTCTCACCGTTGACATCGGACTTCTTCATCTGGGGGAACTTCGTGTTGTATCTGAGAGTGCAGAACTCATGTATCTCCTCATCCGTGCCGGGTGCCTGCGAGCCGAACTGATTGCAGGGGATGTCGATGATCTCGAGCCCCTTGTCGTGGAACTGCTCGTATAAGGCTTCAAGATCCTTGTACTGCGGAGTGAACCCGCATCCGGTGGCGGTATTGACGACGATCACCACTTTGCCGCGGAGATCTCCCATGGATATCTTATTGCCCTTTGAATCGAAAACATACTGATCGTAGAACATATTATCACTCCTGTCATTGGTTTTGCATCGGTTGATTGTGATTTAATTGTACACAATTAATCGTTGAAAGTCAATATGCATTCTGCACAAACTTACATAAGTATTGATGTGCAGGTATTACAATGTCCATACAAATGCGATGGAACAGGCAAAAACACGCTCCCGAAATTCATATTGAGTGCATATTATTTTTGAAAAAAATTCTTGCATTTTGGTTACAAATGTGGTATGATATATAGTGGTCCCGACTGATATGCCCATGCTCCACGGATCGGCAGGGGTGATCGGTCAAAATACAAATCGTCACTCGATGACGGGTCAGGAGTAGTTATGCCTAAGAGAGAAGATATAAACAAGATACTTATAATCGGTTCA
>JAFPPJ010000396.1 GCA_017410745.1 Oscillospiraceae bacterium | reverse complement strand
GGTGAAATAGCTGCCGTCGGGCTTAGTGCCGCTGCAGTCTACGAGATATCCCTTTATGCGGATATGATCGCCTGCCTTTATCTTCTTTATTTGTCGTTCCGCTATAACATCGGAGGCGATGAGGTGATTGTTCGAGGTCTGGCAGCCTATCATATCGGTGCCGCCCATAGTGAACAGATCATCTTCGTTGTATATAGTCCATGATAACCATCTGTTGCTCTGATGCCAGTGGAAGTTTATCTTGTCATTGCGTGCAGCGACCTGCCCCCACGCAAGTCCGATATCACGGGGAGCGAGTGCTGCGGACGGATCTGTGCCTATATAATTCTTGGTAGACACCACAAGTCCTTCGATCTCGTAGGCGTATTTGTATGTGATGTTCACATGGAATCCGCCTGCGTACTTGTTGGCATGTCCGGTGGCTTCCGTCTGTACAGGGTCGGTGATACCCTTTACAGCGCGTCTGCTGTGAAATACTACAGACAGATCATAGAAAAAGAATACGAGGGAAAGGATAGTTACTGCGATTATGATCAAACGTTCTTTTGTCTTGCCCATAGAATCACTCCTATGTTATGCCGATCACATCTTCATAAGCGAGTACAGCATTTCTCACGCAGTCATCGCATGGGCAGAGTACGACACCTGTTGAAGCTCCTTTGAGCTCTGCACAGGAGAGCGCTCCGCTCCGTGCCTTGAAATTTTCGGATATTCTTTTGGCAGCACCGAGAGTGCGCACTCCCTCGGTCTTTAGTCCCGCAGTCATTACAGCGCCGATAAGTGCACCGCAGGTGGCTTCCATATTGCCCATTCCTGCACAGAATCCTGCCGACAGCTGAGATAAAGTCTGAGCTGATACATCGTTCTGGTCTGCAAGTGCTGCGGTGACTGCCTGACAGCAGTTGTGCCCGCTGCGTTTGAGCGCTACTGCTTTTTCTGCATATTCGCTGTTCGTTACCATGGCTTTACTGAACCTACCAGGTCGGTGACAGTCAGCTTCTCACGGTCAAGATAGCTTTCAAGCCCGTCTATTATCTTTATGGGAGCATATGGGTCGGTGAATATGGCAGCACCTACCTGTATAAGTGATGCACCTGCCATCAGCATTTCAACTGCATCCTCCCATGTGGAGACTCCGCCCATACCGCATACGGGTATCTTCACTGCGTTTGCTACCTGCCATACCATGCGTACTGCCACAGGGAATACTGCAGGGCCCGAAAGTCCGCCTACATTGTTGTGGAGTATGGGTCTGCGCGTGCGTATGTCTATACGCATTCCGAGCAGGGTATTTATGAGGGATACTGCATCTGCGCCCTCTGCTTCGCAGGCTCTTGCGATGTCAGCTATGCTCGTGACATTAGGTGAGAGCTTCATCATAACGGGCTTCTTCGTGACACTGCGCACGGTACGGGTTATAAGTGCCGCTCCCTCGGTGGATACGCCGAAAGCGGCGCCGCCTGCCTTTACGTTGGGGCAGGATATGTTCACCTCTATCATATCCACATCGGTGCGGTCGAGCTTTTCTGCTATTTCACGGTATTCGTCAACATCAGAGCCTGCTATATTAGCGATAACGACCGTATCCTTGGTCTTGAGCCAGGGCAGCTCTTTTTCGATGAATGCATCTATGCCGGGATTTTGAAGTCCTACGGAATTGAGCATTCCCGAGGGTGTCTCTGCTATCCTCGGCGGGAGATTGCCTGTACGCAGCTTACCGGTCGTGCCCTTTACGGATATGCCTCCGAGACGGGAAAGGGGATAGAAGTCCTCGTATTCGTGACCGTATCCGAATGTGCCGGAAGCGGGAACGATGGGATTCTTGAATTCTACACCCGCAAAAACTACTGACGACTTATTCATCGAAAGCCACCTCCTCTGCTTCAAATACAGGGCCGTTTTTGCACACATGACGATAGACCTTTTCGCCGTCCTGCTTTGTGACACAGGCGCATCCGAGACATGCGCCCACGCCGCACGCCATACGCTCCTCAAGGGATATCTGACAGCGTATACCGTTATCCTTTGCGGCCTGTGCGATGCGCTTGAGCATTATCATAGGGCCGCAGGCATATATTATATCGGGTTTTGACTGTGAGAGAAGATCGGCGAGAGCGTCGGTGACAAATCCCTTTCTGCCCTCCGAACCGTCATCGGTGCAGAGTATGAGCTCGGCACCAGCTTTTATAACATCGTCTTTTAGTATCACAGCATGGGAATTGCGGAAGCCGAATATCACCGATGCATTTTCGCCGTAGTGCTGTGCAAGGGGCAGCATGGGAGGAGTGCCGATGCCTCCGCCTATCATGACAGCCTTGCTGCTCTTGTCAAGGAGCTCGAATCCATGTCCGAGGGGTGCGATGATATCAAGACATTCTCCGACATTCACGCGGGCGATCTGTGCAGTGCCTTTTCCGCGCTCCTCGAAGACTATGCGGAGAGTGCCTTTATCCTTGTCGATGCCGCATATGGATATGGGCCTGCGAAGCGTGAAGCCCTCAGCCTTAATATCCACAAATTGTCCGGGTACTGCCTCTGCTGCTGCCTTCGGACAGTACAGTTCCATATCCCATATACCTGCTGCTATATTCTTTTTTGACAGCACAGGTGCGGTTTCTGCATATTTCATGTATCTTCCTCCATTATAACGGCAAGCGCCTTATATCTTCCTTGTCACGGTAGTTGTTCTTGTAGAATTCTTCTGTTGGGAGATAATCCGGGTCTGCGGCTATATCCGACATATCCTCCTCTTCCTCCTGGCTGTCTTCGATAGCCTGTTCGAGCTGGGACTGCCTGAACCAGCGCTCCTGATCGTCGGTATCTACGGATACGCCGTCCATTTCGTGACCGTCCGCCTTGTCGATGATGATATCGTCTGATGCACGTTCCGGATCGTTCTTCCTGAGCCCTGCTGTCTGACGCAGTACATAGTCCTCTCTGTGCTGCATATATTTCTTCTGCTCGGTCGTGATGTTTCGCTGCACTGCGTAGTTGAAATCGGGGAAGCCCTCTTTGGTGCTGAGTATATCTATCTGACCGTGGGCATTCAGCGATATAAAGGCAAAGATGATCTCAAGCGCGAGATATATTATCATGAATATATCATCTTTGGTATATACTATCTGTACCAGAGTATTGAGCACCACGAGCACAAGAGCTGCAATGGATGTATAGCCGCATATCCTTATGCCCCGTGAGCTGGTATTTATGTCGGACAGAAGTGCGAGTACTCCCATAATAGGTGCGTAGAACAGCAGTACGGAGAACAGAGGGAATGCCTTTTCCGTAAGCTCGGTTGCACCAAGCTCCACCATGATCTCCACTCTTGTGTTCACCGACCACAGGAATGTACGCATTATCGCTATGGCAAATACCGCGAAATTTGCAAATACACAGAATATGCGGGATATGCCCAGATCACGCTTTGCCTTGAGCATGAGCTGCTTGTTCCTGTCATATTCAGCTTCTGCATTGGATTCCTTGATAAAATGTGTGTTCATAACAAGATCCCTTTATAATATATTTCTGTGTAATTATACCATATTTCGCATAAAATTACAAGGGATTAGGAAAATTTAATATTATCATGCGATTTTAATATTTCAGCACGAAAAAGCAGCGGACTGATGTCCGCTGCGAAGACGATGAATGAAAAAGCATATTATTCTTCTTCTGTGTTCTTTTCGTTTGTGAGATAGCGTTCTATCACATTGATGAGATCGCTGCTGTATTTTACCTTTGAGAGGCTGCCCTTGTATTTTGCGAGGGTGGAATATGCGTGCTTTGCGGATGCGCCCTTTGCGTAATCGCTGCCCCTGAGGGAGATGGCAAATTCAGCGGATGCGGCTGCTACATTGAAGGATATTCCTGCCTTTTCGGGCTTGACATACTGGCTGCCTTCTACGACCTTGCTTATCTCCTTTATCTTGTTGTCGGACTTGTCCTTGTAGCGGGCGGTGAATGTGCAGTACTCCGAAGCCTGTGTGCCGGTCTTCTGATACTTCAGACCCGTTTCCTTGCCGGAGGCGGGGATGATCTCGTACAGTACGGTGATAGTCTCGCCTGCGCCCATCTCTGCGGCGGTAACATTGTCATTGCGGAAGTCCTCATTTGCGAGCCTGCGTCCGTCATAGCCTATGAGACGATACTTTGAAACGGTGTTGGGGTTGAATTCTACCTGGAATTTAACGTCATCGGCTACGGTCACAAGAGTGGTCATGCGCTCATCTGCGAGAACCTTCTGTGCTTCATCTATGCAGTCGATGTAGTAGTAGTTGCCGTTGCCTTCCTTGGCAAGTGCTTCCATCTTGTTGTCCTTGATATTACCCGAGCCTACTCCGAGTATAGTGAGATATACGCCGGAGTCGGACTTCTTGGATATGAACTTTGCAAGCTCGTCCTTGTCGGAGATACCCACGTTGAGGTCACCGTCGGTAGCCATGATAACACGGTTGTTGGCACCCTTGATGAAATATTTCTCTGCAATGTCGTATGCCATGTTGATGCCCTGTTCGCCGTTGGTGCTGCCGGATGCTTCGAGCATGGAGGTCAGCGTGCTGACAGTATTGGTCATATTGCCCTTTGCGCCTGTGACTATGACCTTCTCCTCGCCGGAATAGGTGACGATGGATATAGTGTCATTGCTGCTGAGGTTTTCGGTGAGTTTGTTGATAGAGTCCACTACGAGGGGTAGCTTTTCCACGGATTTCATCGAGCCGCTCACATCAAGGAGAAATACGAGATTGGATGCGGGCTCCTTGTCAAGATCCTTCGTGCGTATGCCGAACTGCAGAAGCTTTGCTTCGCTGTTCCACGGGCAGTCCGAAAGTGTGGTAGTCACGCTCATTGCATCGCCGCCTGTGGGGGCAGTGAAATCGTATCCGAAATAGTTGATGAATTCCTCTATCCTTACTGCATCGGCGGGGATACTGCTGCCGTCCTTGATCATCCTGCGGACGTTGGCATAGGATGCGGTGTCCACATCGGCGGAGAAGGTGGACAGGGGAGAGAGGGATGCACTCTTGAAGCCGCCTTCATCATAGTGGGAGTACTCCTCTGTATTGTAGTTTATCGGTGTGGGATAGGGTACAGTCACTCTGCCCTTGTATGAGGCGCTGGTATATGCTACAGAATTCTCAGATACGGCGTATGTGCGGCTCTTGTATCCGGATGATGCCGAATCTGCTGCTTCGTATTCTACTGCGCCGCCTTCTTCGTCTGCGCCTACCAAAAAATCTATAGGCATGTCCTTGGGCTTCATATGGCGTACATCGACAGGGTCGGACATTGCTCCGAGCACCATCTTGTCGTCATAGCTGAAAGATACCGCCCTCACCTTGTAGGATGCGGTCTTGTTATCTATAGCGTAGCTTGTATCAAAGGTCTTGTCCAGATAAATATACTTGCTGCTTCCGGGATTCTTGATATAGATATAATAGAAAAGGGCGTTCTTCACAGGCTCCCATTGAAGGGTTTTGCCCGCAAAATGATGCATATAATAATAATCATCACTATAGTCAACTGCCTTGACAACAGGCTTGGCATTCTTGAATGCTTTATACTCCTTATTCAGAGGGGTGTTTGACAAGGGCGTGGGATATGTGATATCAATGTCCTGCTTTTCCTCGGCGGCAAATGCCGGAATGCTCCCTGACAGCATCACTGCAGCAGCGGCAACAGCGGCTATCCTGTTGATCTTGTGTTTCATACGATCAGCTCCTTTAGTATTTTGTCATATCGCAAATACAAATACAATGCCCCCTTGTATCTGCCTCTGTATAGTATACAACTCAGATACGGGATATTTTTCATTATCTGAAAAAATTTTTTTGAAAAAGCAGGACAGCCGGAACCGTCCTGCTTTTATGGCTATTTAGCTGTGAACATAACTACATTAGCCTTGTCCTCTGCGTGGGAGAGACCGAATGGGATGTATTCGCCGTTTACATAGGGTACAACGTAGAAGCCGTACTTATTGCCCTTTACAAGACGCTTGTCCTTCCATGTGAAGGCGAGATTGGATGTCTCACGGGTGTCTATCTGCTTGTAGTTCGTATCAACGAAGATTACCTTGTACTTGGTAGCGCTTGCCTGTGTGGTGCAGGGAACATAATATTCTTTCAGGACGGTCTTGACTATGTTCTTCTCGCCAGTATCCCTGCCGTTTACGGTGGCAGTGACCCATACATCATATGTGCCGTTGGGTATGCCGCTTCTGAGCGCTCCGGTCTTGGATGAGTCACGCTTCACGGCTTTTTCTGTGCTGCCGGTCTTATAGTGTACGGTATACTGTGTCGCGCCCTGTACAGCTCCCCATGTCACGTTCATCTTGCCGTAGCCCGGTTCTATCTTGGTGATAAAAGGGGACACGCCCGGCTTGAAGTGCACATATTCGCCAGCGGTATCTGCGGTGAATACAGCAAGTCTGCCTGTGCCGGATATGATCTTATCTGTGCCTGACTTAGCCCAGCCCTTGAAGTCGTCGTATATATTGGGAAGGTCCATCTCCTCCGTAATACTGAAGCCTGCCGGCAGCTTCAGATATGAAAGTCCGTTGCAGACGGCGAACATAAAGGACATATCCTTCACATTCGCAGTGTTGAACTTAGTTACATCAAGTGAAGTCAGTCCGCTGCAGTTGTAGCACATACCGGTCATATCCGTAACATTCGCAGTGTTAAGCTTTGTCACATCATCGACCGACAGTCCGAGGGTAATATCCTCGTCAAGCAGCCCCGTAATGTCAAGGTCTGCCTCATTCGCATAGACGGGTGCAAGCGTGCTTGTCATCATAGCAAATGCCGCCGCAAATGCCAAAAGTTTACTCCGTTTCACATGGCACTTAATAATTATAACCCAAAAATGAATGTATCGCATCATATATTCTGCTATTTCTTGCATATGGATGCAGTATAAAATTGTGCATAACATACAATGCACAGTTTAGGATAGACAATGGAGGGGATTTTTTCGGATTTTTTTATAAAAACCCCTTGACAAATGCATTTCTATGT
>JAFPPJ010000395.1 GCA_017410745.1 Oscillospiraceae bacterium | reverse complement strand
CTGCTCGGAAACGGTCAGCTTGTCGAGTTTCAGTTCTTCTTTCTGCTGAATAACGTGGAAACTATCTACCCCGGGTATCAGCGACAGCAATCTGCCGTTGTCCCACTTCATCATAATGCTCCCAGCATCGTCCACGCCGAGAACTGTCCCAAGCGTTCCGGGCTCTATGGGCCTTGGATCATCCGACATACAGTCACAGCAGATCCTTGTCCCGGCAGGGTACTGCTTTTTGATCCTTTCGACCTGCTCCAGTCTCATAAAACCGTTCATTCGCTCACCCCATTTCCATTCCCATATCATCGGTCTCGTCAAGTTCTTCGTCCTCGCAGTAGTCCTCGGATTCGGTATTATCGCTCTCCTGCACCGAAGCCTGTTCCTCGGTCTGTGTTTCCGAATTGATCTGCTGACGGTCACGATCAAGCTCCGCCTGGATAAGTCCAAGCACAAAATCTTTCTGTTTCATATGGTGCCTGTTCAGATAGTCCTTGATCTCCTGAAACATTTCCTCCGGCACCTGAAAAGCCATTGTCCTCATATTTCCCATATTCTGTCCCTCCTGTATTCTCGGATGCAGCTCATTGTCAAGAGCCTGCGCCACAAAGTCACTCATCGTCATTCCGTGAGATTCGATATATTCACGCACCTGCGCATGAAGCTCCGCATCGACCTTTACGGTGATACCTTTCTTTTCACTCGGCATCGGCATTTCTCCTTTCGAGATATTTCTTCAGAGCGATATGCACGACAGCATCGATGTCAATGCCTTTCTTTTCGGCCTCCGCTTTGATGACCTCGGCGTACTGTGGCGGTATTACGATTTCCTTTTTCATGATATTCCTCCCATTCCAATATCTTCGCTCTGCATCAAGCTGTCCAGATACTCCCTCTCCGGCAGCAGCTGCCAGTCATCACCGTCATTCCAGAAGCTGACATTGACCTCGCCAGAATTAGTCTTGAGATATTTCTGTTCAAGAGATTCTCCCCAGCCGTCGCTCAGTTGCCCGGAGCAGTAGCGAATAAACTTTGCCATAGCTTCATCCGAAAGCTCTCCGACCACCTTTGCGGTTATGACCCCTGTCAGCTCGCCCTCAATGACCTCGACAGAGCAATGCGCCGAATATATCTTGTTCTCCAGCTCGTCACCATCACCCTCGGGGTGATACCAGTGCATCAGCCCGCGCTCCTGTTCTTCGGGCAGATCATTCTCTCTGATGCCGATATTGATCACATCAGCATACTTTGCCATATCCGCATTGTCGGCAATACAGCACTCACGGGGGTAATCATCAACATGAAGATAAATCTCCAGAGGGCAGCACAGCCGCATTTCGTGAGCATGTGTCTTTGCAAACTGCTCCCATATCAGCTTTGCCTGCGGGATATACTGCGCATATCTCGCATAGCTATATCCGCTGCTGTCAATAATGAGCCCGTCGCCTTCTTCTTTATCATAGATCAGCAGGCAGTGATGCTCACCGTCCTGGGTGTACATACAGTCAAGATTATCCGATATTTCCTTGAAATCCTGCATCGGACAGGATCTCATCTGCCTGAACCGATAGTTGCTGACAGGAACAGCCTTTTCGACTATGCAAGTTTCGGTGTTGAAGTTCTCTGCCTTACGTTCAAGATACGGCACATTTATCGTCAGTTTTTCTTCTTTCATGCTTGTCCTCCCATCACCATTTCAGGCTCTCCCAGCCTGAACTCCTTATCCTCACAGGACACAACGTCCTTTGCGAACTGCTCGGCCTCCGCTATATCCTCGGCGAGAATCTCATAGCCGACCGCCGCCGAGAACTCATCGAACTTTTCTGTCCGGGCTTCATCATTGAACACAGATATCTTAAATCCCCGGCAGACCACATCGTAACCCTTGCTGTCGTTGCGGACAAGATCGTCGCAGGGGGTGATGTCGATATAGAATCCTTTGTATTTCATATTCCACCCCCTACATTTTAAATGTCATCTGGACATCATCGTCAAGACTGAATTCCTCATCTTCATCGATACCCTCATCCTCGTCAAGGGTCTCATCGTATCTGAGGTTCATCTCCGAGGCGTAGTCATAAGCCCTCGCCGCAGCTTCAACAAGATAACTCGTATCCATATCATTCTGCTTGTAGCCGTCCCATATCGTTTGGAGATACCCCTGCGACGGCGGGGAGATCTGCCCCCTGTTCATCAGATATGCCATTCCCATAACAGGCTTGCCGTCCACTTCAAGTTCAATTTCTTCCTGCCTGTAAAGATGCGGCCAGCCCTCATATCTGTTCAGCGCGGGGAGATCTCTCGGATCAAGCATCCACAGCAGGACAGGGACTTCGGCACCCTTCTTAGGCACGATAGTCGCAACACCTCTGAACTCCAGCTCCCAGTCCTTGATCATTGCCGTCCCTACTACTTTCGAGTGCGGACAGCGGAAT